>JAOZKS010000552.1 GCA_029935255.1 Pontiella sp. | reverse complement strand
AACCCGTCCATTGCCATCTTCAAACGGATGAATGCTGACAAAATAGAGATGGGCAATACCGGACCGAATCAATGCAGATAACGACTGTTCACCGTTTGGAGCCGTGTGGTTGAACCACTGTATAAAACCATCCATCTCTTGGCTCATCCGATTCGATGGCGGTGCCTCAAAATGGACCTTCCACTTACCAACATGCCCGGACACGACCTGCATTGGATTAGAGGATGTCCGATAACGACCGACGTCAATCAAGTCGCGTCTTCCCTGCACCAACATGGAATGCCATTTGAAAAGGGTTTCGTTTGACAGTGCTTCCGACCATTTTTCATAGACGCTAACGGTCATTTCCGCAACGCCCTGCTCCGCCGGAGGAATTCGGCCATGCTCCGTAGGCAGACCGAACTGATGACGAATTGAGGATTGCAGGCTATCCCTGTTTAGGTACTCCCCCTCAATCTCAGACGTCTTCAGCGCCTCCTCGCTCATCAGCTCAATCTTGAGCGCGGTTTTCTCGCTCTCCTCAAGATGCTTGTAAGATCCCAACAAAACGCCCGACGCAGTCAGAAACCTTGATTCCAAAGCCGTAAATGCAACTTCGTCGTATTTAAAATCTGGCCAGCCAGGTAGTTCCCAATTCCATCTCATGAGCTATATCCCTCTTTTGTATAGCTCATATATATCCTTATTGCGGGCTATAAAAAAGCTCTATATAGCCCAAGTTGAACGTTCGCTTTAAGCCATGACTGGTGTCCGAGTCGGATGTGCTGGTGACACCTTTTTCCTCTTCATGGCATATATTGAAGCGCTGCGTATATGTTCCCCGGAACCCGCGCATCCAGAAAAATCTCATGACTGCGAGCATCTTTAAAAATCGCCGCCTGACGATTCCCTCTGCGCATCACACGATAGGTTGCCCCTCGAATTCAACTCGTTGTTTTCTTACCATATATCGAAATAAAGCGGCTGCGTTTTAAACTACAATACCAAAATAACGAATTAGGCGGACTGGTACCTTTTACACAGAGAAGGCTAACAAATGCGCCTGGACAAAAAGGCCGCTAAGCTCTAGTCTTTCGCAGGAAATGATTGTAACTTCTTAAGCATTTATAACAGGAAGCCATGACCGATCAGAATAAGCTCAAATACATCGACCTATTCGCCGGATGCGGGGGATTGTCTCTCGGCCTGTACAACTCCGGTTGTTGGCATGGATTATTTGCTGTTGAAAAAAATACCGACGCTTTTTCCACGCTTAAGCATAATCTGATTGAAAATAACGACCATTTCAGCTGGCCGTCTTGGCTCCGGAAACAAAACCACAATATCGATACCCTTTTAAAAAATCACCGGGACAACTTGATCGCGTTGCAAGGACAAGTGGATCTGGTAGCAGGAGGGCCACCATGTCAGGGGTTTTCGCTCGCGGGTCGACGTGCAGAAAAAGACCAACGCAATAACTTGGCGCATTCGTATCTGAAATTTATCGAGCTCGTTCAACCTAAGGCCATTCTCTTTGAAAATGTAAAAGGATTTGGAATTGGGTTTAAAACGGGTGACTCGCGTGGGGTGCCTTACTCCAAAATCGTGTTGGACAAGCTGCACGAGCTTGGTTACGAAGATGA
>JAOZKS010000179.1 GCA_029935255.1 Pontiella sp. | reverse complement strand
GTGGGTTGCGAGGAACGGTGGTCTCGCGCGGCACATTTTCCACCCGCCTGAAAACACCGACGAACGAAATTATTTCCATCCCCAATGCGTCCGTCTCGACGAACCATATCATCAACTTCAGCCGGATGGCCGAGAAGGGCGGCGTGAATGTCGGGGCCACGGTGACGATTGGCTATGACGAACCCTGGCGCAAAATCCACGAACTGTTGATTGCTTCGGCGAAGGACGTTCCGGACGTGCTCGAAAACCCGCCGCCGAAGGTGCTTCAACTTTCGTTGGATGACTTTTATGTGAAGTACAAGCTGATCGTGACCACGAAACATCCGGAGCGCCGCTTCCCGATGCGGTCGAACCTGTATCAAAACATCCAAGACAACTTTGCCAAGGCGGGGGTCGAGATTATGTCACCACACTACCAGTACAACCGCACCGGCAACGAAAGTACGATTCCGGGTGTCGGAGAGCAAAGCGCAAACCGGGACGATTAAGGCTCTATGAACCATATCCATCTCCGGGGTTCCGCCCTATTTAGCGGATTGCTGTTGATCTCTGTCTGTACCCACGGACAGGCGTTGGAGCCGCGGCTCTATTCAAATGCGCCGGTGGGGCTCAACTTTCTGCTCGGCGGCTATGTGTTCTCGACCGGCAGTGCCATCACGGATCCGTCGGTGCAGGTGGAGGATGGGCAACTTGATGTGCATTCGCCTTTTGCGGCCTATGCCCGCTCGTTTGGCCTGTGGGGTAAGTCGGCCAAGTTTGATGTCGTGGTTCCTTATTCCTTTCTCTCTGGAACCGCCACGGTAAACGGGGCTCCCGCATCGAGAAACGTGGAGGGCTTTGCCGATCCAAGTTTCAGGGTCTCGATGAATTTTGTTGGGGCACCGGCACTGTCGCTGGCGGAGTTCATGGAGTACCGGCAAAACTTTGTTCTAGGCGGAAGTCTCCAAGTATTGGCTCCTTTCGGGCAGTATGACTCCAGCAAAATCGTGAACATTGGGACGCACCGATGGACGGTGAAGCCGGAACTGGGCCTTTCTAAAACCTTTGGCCCGGTTATTCTGGAACTGGCTGGTGCGGTGGCATTCTACACCGACAACGATGACTTCCAGGGGCAGACGCGAACCCAGAAGCCGATCTATTCGGTGCAGGGACATTTGGTTTATGCCTTTAAGAACAAGATCTGGTTCTCCCTCGATTCCACCTACTATGTGGGAGGGCGCACCGCCACCAACGGAATTGAAAAACCCGATGCGCAGAGCAATTCCCGTTTAGGCGCCACGCTGGCCCTGCCTGTAAACAAAAACCATTCCGCTAAACTCTATTTCAGCTCCGGCGTGTCCACCCGGACCGGTAGCGATTTCGATACCTATGGCCTCGCCTGGCAATACCGCTGGGGCGGGGGGCTTTAACAGAGACACTGATCGATGAACAAGCGGTACAACCTACAGTTTCCAACCGACTGTTGGCCAAATAAGAGAAGGGTAAAGCTTGTGCATCGCGTTGTGAGGTTGAATCGCGGAATATAAACGGGCAGGTTATCGCCATGTCTAAACCCTACACCTATCTCTTTGGTCCGGTTCCGTCGCGGCGGCTGGGACGGTCGTTGGGCGTGGACTTGATCCCGTTCAAAACCTGCACGATGAATTGTACCTATTGCCAGCTCGGCGAAACCCCGTGCGAGGTCAGCGAACGCGGCAACTATGTGCCAATGCCCGATGTGCTCGCCGAACTGGAGCGGTGGAAACAAGCGGACGGGCGGGCCGACCACATCACGTTGGCGGGTTCCGGCGAACCGACGCTGCATTCCGCTTTTGGCGAGGTGTTGCGGTGGGTGAAAGACCACGCGGATTGTCCATCGGTTCTGCTGACCAACGGGACGTTGCTCTATCTGCCGGAAGTCCGCGCGGCAGCGGCTCTGGCCGACAAGGTGAAGGTGACGCTCAGTGCGTGGGACGAAACCAGCTTTCAACAGATCCATCGTCCGGCGGAGGGGGTGACATTTGAACGATTGCTTGAAGGTGAGCGGGCTTTTCGGCAGGAATATTCGGGTGAACTTTCGATCGAGGTTTTCATCATCGAAGGGGTCAATTCCGATCTTTCCTGTATCCGGAAAATCGCGGCGCTGATCGAGTTGATCAACCCCGATCGGATCGACCTCAACACGGCGGTTCGTCCGCCCGCCGATTCCGGCGTGAGGGCGATGACCCCTGAAGCCCTCGAAATTCTGGCCAGAGAATTCGGCCCCAAGGCGCGGGTCACCGCTTCGTTTAAAACGCTCGAGATTCAATCTCTGGAAATTACACCCGAAACCCTGCTGGGTCTGATTCAGCGCCATCCGGCAACCGCCATCCAGCTTGCCCGCGATTTTAATGTGCAGGTTGAATCGACCGTCCAATCTTTGGAAGGGCTGGTTTCAGAAGGTCAGTTGTTTTCAGAAGAGCGCGACGGTGAAACCTATTATTTTCACCGCGCTTAATGGGCCGCAAGCATTCCGTTTCCGGAAAGTCGGGCATGTGCCACCCAGAACTGGTCTAGATGGTTGAGTTGCGCAACCTGAACCTCGTCGCGAGCCAGATCAATACAAACTCCGGCCGCTTGGTTGACGACATGTTCAATGTTGCGGGGGGTGAGTTTCCCGCTGGGGAGGGTGTGCATGCTCAGATCATCAAAAATGGTGCGTTCCTTGTCTCCCGCTTCTTTGCCCGGCGGGAGGTAGATTGCTCCCGTGGTAAAATCCACCGCGAAGGCGACCACGCCTGGAATGATGAAAAAGAAGAGTCCCACGCCATCCAGAATAATGACGATTGGATCGAGCTTTCCGCGCGTTTTCTGATTGACGCGGTCGGGATAGACGATGGTTCCGCAGGAGGAGAGGAGTGAAGCCGCTCCGGCGGCGAGTCCAGTGGTTATGATGCGTCTGGTGGGCATTGGTTTTCCTTTTGTTCAGTATGCGGTTTTATCGGTTTTATTTTTCCAATGGTTGAGAACTTCCTGTGCTTCGGATTGAAGGAGCTGTTTGGATTCCAAGGTTCGAGTCGGCCATGGTTTGGAAACTTCTTCGTAGAGCAGGGCATCGTCGAAGCCCGCGTCGGCGGCATCTTCGTGCGAGGCGGCGAAGAAAAGGGCATCAAGTCGAGCCCAGTAGATAGCGGAAAGGCACATGGGGCAGGGCTCGCAGCTGGCATAGATTTCGCAACCCACCAACGAAAAGGTTTCAAGTGCGGTGCAGGCCGCGCGAATTGCCATGATTTCGGCATGTGCGGTGGGATCGTTGGCGGAGGTGACGCGGTTCCACCCGCGCCCGACGATCTCGCCGTCTTTGACGATCACCGCGCCAAACGGCCCGCCTTCGTTGGCCGCCATTTTTTCTTTGGAGAGCCGGATCGCTTCGCGCAGGAAATCGGGGTTCCCGAGGTTGGGTTTTCGATTCAACATGGCCAGAGCGTAATAAAGTTGCGGGGCAACCTCCAGCCCTACTGAAAATAATTCAGCGAAATCCTTTGCGGCCCCGTTCGGATGTAGTCGGGCAATCGCTCGGCAACATCCTTGGTTTTGTAGGTTAAACAGACCGCATAGGTCGGTAATGGCCAGCTGGCGCAGGGAATTGTACTTTCGGTTCCCATCAAACTGTGATTCCACTTGGTGGTTAATCCAACTAGCGCAACTGTTTAGTATTTTACAAGGTTTTATCAGCCTTTACAAGAGATATGGGCGGTACAGCATAGATGTCGGGGAAATAGAAAGTAATCGGGCAGGATATTAAATTGACTAAAGACGATAAGAAAGTAAGTTAACTTACTTCAGGATAAGGTTTATGAAGAATAAACGCCCATTTAAAGGAGGTTATAAAAGGATACGCGTCATCAGCGCCCGATTGAGTTCTGAGCTGGATGACCACGTTGAACGTTATCGGGATATGCATGCGCTTTCGAGAGCGGATATTGTGAGAGAAGCATTAAGGCATTATTTTGTCGGGAAACAAGGAAGGCGCTAACGGAAAGGGCGTCCAGTAGCAGATGATTACGAAAAAGATCGAACATTCGTTAAAATGCAAAGGGATCGTTTCTCCCGACATCGTGCAGGAATTACACCTGCTGATTAGAGAAGGGGATGTGCAGAGGAGAGAGAGCTCCTGTTCAGCATGGTTGCATAAACCCCGTGTTTCTTTCGTTGGGAAAAACGAGGACAACGCTGTTTCCTATAGCATCGACGAATCGATTTTGGTGGAAATGTACCGGCACTATATTTCCGAGGAACGAATGCCGCCCCTGACCTTCAGTCAATACCTGGGTGCCGTGGAGAACATCGCGGGGATTAACGCCGCCTAAGCGGATGCACGGAACGTGCTCCGAAAGACGTTTCCAACTAATCGTTTTGGGCCTCTTGCAGGATTTTCACAACGGCGGTGTGGCCGTTTTTTGCGGCGAAGGATTCGGCGGTGTCGTTATCGACATCCTTGAGGGAGGTGTCGGCTTTGTTTTCCAGCAGGAGTTTGACGACCTCGACCTGGCCTTCGGCGGCGGCCCACATGAGAGCGGAGAAGTGCTCGTTGCTGTCGACCATATTAATCTGGGCTCCGCTGTCGAGCAGGAGCTGGACGGTTTCAGTATAGGGGCCGCTGGCGGCAAACATGAGTGCGCTGGAGCCAAGCTTATCCTGTGCGTTGACATCGGAACCGGCCTCAATCAACCTTTTAACGATCGCGGTTTGTCCATTGAAGGCGGCATACATGAGGACCGTTCGGTTTTCGGGATCGCGGCTGGCCAGGTCAAACCCTTGTTCCAAGGCTTTCTCCACGACATCAATCTTGCCGTAGAGGGCGGCCTCGACGACTTCCTGCTGCGAAATAGGGGCGGCCTCGATGACTTCCTGCGAAATAGGGGCGGGTTTCTTGACGGGTTCTTCTTCGGCGAAGGAGGAGAGGCAGAGCGTTGTTAGGGCGATGGCCATAAGGGGGGCGATTCGGTTCATGGAGTTTCCTTTTGTAATTAGATGAAAGTTTTTCCGCGTTGAGTTGGTTCAAGGTTAAACAGGATTGCGAGCGTTTGTGCAATATCGTAGAAGCCTCGTCGTATGCCGAGGTTATCACCCGGTTTCCCCGGACGATAGACCAGCAACGGAACATATTCACGCGTATGGTCGGTTCCTTTGAAGGTTGGGTCGGTGCCATGGTCGGCGGTAAGGATGAGGACATCGTCGCTCTCTAGCATGGGGAGGAATTGTGCAAGCCAGTGATCGGCCTGTTTGAGTGCGGCGGCGTAGCCTTTGGGGTCGCGGCGGTGGCCATAGTGCATATCGAAGTCGATGAAGTTGGCAAAGATAAAGCCGTTTCCTTTTTTCCGCATGAAGCGTTCGACCGCCTGCTGCGACTCTTCCGTGTTGGGTGAATGGATGCTTTCGGTGATGCCCCGGTGCGCCACGATATCTTCAATTTTCCCGACGGCATAAACCGGTATGCCTGCATCGCGCAGGCGTTCGTTGATCAAGGGTTCGGTGGGGGCATAGGCATAGTCGCGCCGATCGTCTGTCCGCTCAAACGCGCCGGGTTCACCCATGAACGGGCGGGCGATCACGCGTCCCACCTTAAGGGGGTCGCACAGGCGGCGGGCAATTTCGCAGCCGCGGTAGAGCTCGTCGAGCGGGATGGCATCGTTGTGCGCGGCGAGCTGGAAAACGGAGTCGGCGCTGGTGTAGGCAATCCATG
>JAOZKS010000178.1 GCA_029935255.1 Pontiella sp. | reverse complement strand
ATTTCGCGGAACTGCGTGAAGACGAGCACCTTTTCGCCGCGCGATTCAATCTCGGCGCAGAGTTCTTCCAATCGTTGGAATTTGGCGCTATGTTTCGGGGCGTATTCCCCGTGCCCGGTCACTTGGTCGGGGTGGTTGCAGATTTGCTTGAAGCGCATGAGGTAGGTGAGCACGAGCCCCTTGCGCTGGATGCCATCCGCCGCCTGCAACTCTTTCATGAGCGATTGGGCGGATTGCTGGTAGAGCTTGGCCTGTGGTTTGCTCAATCCGCAGAAGACCTTCATTTCGGTCTTGTCGGGCAGGTCGGAGATGATGGATTTGTCGGTTTTCATGCGGCGGAGAATATAGGGGCTGACGAGCCGCCGCAGCGGGGCATAGTGCTCGTGGTTGCCGGACTGGATGGCTTTGGTAAAGGCACTGAATTGCGACGCACTGCCGAGCAAGCCGGGATTGAGGAAATCAAACAGCGACCACAGGTCGCCGAGGCGGTTTTCGATCGGCGTTCCGGTCAGTGCAAAGCGGGCTTCCGCCTTGAGTGCGCGGACGGCCTTGCTCTGGCGGGTGGAGTGGTTTTTGATGGCTTGCGCTTCGTCGAGGATCGCCCAGCTCCAATCGGTTTCAGCCATCCACGGCAGACGACTCAGCATTCCATAGGTGGTCACCACCAAGTCCGCATTTTCAATGTTTGGAGCCGTTGTTCCTTCCGAAGAGTGAGCGATTTTTAGGCGAAGCGCGGGGGCAAAGCGTTCGGCCTCGCGCTTCCAGTTGCCGATCAGCGAGGCGGGCACCACGAGCAACGCGGGGTTGGAGTCGGGCATGTCCGTTTTCTTGCGCAGCAGGGTCGCAAGCACCTGCATGGTTTTGCCCAGCCCCATATCGTCGGCCAGGCAGGCGCCGAGTCCGGTGCGAGCACAGAACCAGAGCCAGTTGAGACCGGCTTCCTGATAGGGGCGCAACTTGGCGTTGAGTGTTTCCGGGGGCGCCATTTGTTCGGGGTTTCGCAGTTGTTCCAGCGTTTCCGCCATCCATTCGCCGGGCTGGGTGAAGGCCCATTCGCGGTGCTCCTCCAGCTCCTCTTCGTTTTTCAGGTTGGCGGGCGCTCCGGCGAGCAGGCGCATGCCTTCGGCGAACGAAATACCGCCGTGCTGCTCGATCGCCTCCCAGTGGGAAAGGGCTTGCTGGAGCTTTTCGCGATCCACCTCTACCCACTGGCCGCGCAGCATTACCAAGCCATCTTCGCCAGCGAGCAGCGCGGCGATCTCTTCGCGCGTCAGGCGTTGCCCGTCGATCATCACATCCAAATGGAAATCCAGCAGGGCGTTGATGCCTAGGTTGCTTTTCTTTTTTTCGCCGATGGTGACGGCGACCTGTGGGCGGCGGCTCTTCTTTTTCCACCAGTTCGGCAGGCGCACCAGCAGGTTCGATTCTTCATAGGCCGGAATGCCCTGCAAAAATTCATACGCCTCTTCCGGTAGCCAGACGAGCGGATGGAAGACATCGCCTGTCTCCACCAGATTGGCGATCAATTTGTTTTGTTTGGCGGCGGCTTGCAAGGGGGAGAGCAGTTTGACCAGCGCTAGTTTATTGTTGGCGCCGGCATATTCCTTCAGAGCCTTGCCCAGCGGGAGTTGTTTGACCCGTCCGGTTTGGGAAAGTCCTGAGGCATAGGTGGCCATGAAGGCGAAGGGGAATTCCGGGTCGCCCTTGTTTTCGGCGAGGTGCAGCGTAACCCGTCCAACGCGCGACCAAAGCGGGGCGTGCGATTCCAAGAAACCGGCCAGCCCCCCGCTTTCAGAAAGCCGGGTTTGAGTCCACTCCTCCAACCGTTTCCAAAGATTGGAAAGCACGTCGGGCGAGAGGTATTCCGCTCCGCGCATCGGCGGGGCGTTCAGCACCAGCTCCGACAGCTCGGCGATTGAAGGCGGTGGAAGTTCCATGGCCTCACCTTCGGGAACATGGCAGAGCACACGGAGAAACAGGCTCCCAAAACTTTTCCAATAGCCGGTGGACGCATCGGCCTCAACCTTCAGTTTTTGTCCTGCAACCGCCACCAGCCCCGCCGCATCCGACTCGGCAAAACCCAGTAGGTTTGCGTCGCGGCAGATCAAAACGCCGTGCGGGGTGAGTTCGAGTTGACTTGGGTTCATTTGCTTAGCAGGAAGGTAGCGGTTTCGTAGGTGGCGAGGACACCGCCGTTGGACGTGAAGTTTTCCTGGTAGTCGGCGACGAGTCGGCTGAGTTCGGTGCGGGTGAGCGGGGCGTTGCCCGCACTCACTTTCCCGCCCGTGACGCCCTGCTCGTGGATTGCCTTGAGGAAGGCCTTCGCGTCGGCGTAGAGGATTTGTTCTTCGCTGTGCTTTTTGCGTTCGATCCGAAAGCCTGCGGCCTCAAGGGCCTCCTCGGTTTCTGCATAGGAGGGAAGGGTCAGCTCCGGGGTTTTTTCAGGGGCGATTTCCTCCCGAAGGTCATGCAGCTCTTTGAGAGTGCCTTTCAGCATCATGCCCAGGGCGAAGGTGCCTTCGGACTCCAGACTTCGGAAAATGTTCTCGCAGGTTTCCCGCAGGTCGGAAACCCAGTGAAGCGCCGAACTGGAGACGATGAGCGGGTGGCGGTTGCCGCCCCGGTAGGTTTGCGCATCACCCACAATCCAGTTGATTTGCGGGAAGCGGCGGAACTTGTCGCGGCTGTGCTCGACCATTTTTTCGGCGACATCGACCGCGTCGATTGGAACCTCCGGGAAGCGCTCCGCCAGCAGGCGGGTCAGTTGCCCAGTTCCGGCGCCGAGTTCGAGGATCTGCTCGGGATACATTTCGGGTAGCATGGAGACGACCGACTGCGCCAGCGTCAGTTGCGGGCGGGCGTGGCGATCATAAGTCTCGGCTGCGGCTGAAAAACGTTTTTCAATCATCGGAATCATCCAAAAATTCGGCGCAGAGATTGCGTCATTTCCGGTAGCGATGCAACTAAAGGAAGCGCGAGATTTCGTCCATTACTTCGGTAAAGTTGTGGGCGGGAAGGGCGTGGCTACCGTTTTTAATAATCTTCAATCGGCTGTCGGGAAGGTGGGTGTGCAGCCATTCGGCGGCGGTCGGGGGAATGATGCGGTCGTCTGTGCCGTGCAGCAGCAGGATGGGAATTCCAATGTCTGGAACGCTGGAGCGGAGATCCGAGTTGAGCAGATATTCCAGCCCAGCAACCAGTTCCTCGTGGGAGCACCCCGGATTAGTCTTTAAAGCGGGATGCGGATGGTGGACGTTTTCATAGAATTCCGCGAGTACGGCTTCGGGGTTGCGCTTGAGCTGGAGGATCATGCGGCGGAGGATTTTCTCGGGCGTGCCGCAATCGAATCCCTCGCCCGCGCAAAATTTAGCGGTGGAGGAAATGAGCACGAGCTTTTTGCAGCGTTTAGGCAAGAGTTCCATTGCCAGCAATCCGCCCATTGATCCGGTCACGATGAAGTCGGTTTCGGGAATGTGCCGATCATTGAGCACCTGTGCTCCCGCCAGGATTTGCACGGAATAGTCGGAAGACAGTACGTTGGCCATGGGTTGTACGGTTTCCATGCCGTGGGCCCAGCCGGTGATGAAAAGGACGGATGGCTTCATCGGGCGCTGGAGCAGTTGAGCGTGATTTCCCGGGTGGCCGTTTTTTCTTCGAGGACAAGCCGGTCCTTTTCAAGACGGATGTGTTTGATGCCGGTATAGTCGGTGGGAATCTTGGAGAGGAAGAGGTGGAAGGTTTTGTGCACTTCGCCGCCGGGGGGCAGGGTATGGAGCGTGGGCTGGCCCAGAAGGTCGCCAACTTGCCGAATTTCCGCGAAGGGCATGCCGAGGGGCGAGGTGCCGAATTCGATGCCCACCACATCGGGGACACCGTCCTTCCAGGCGCGGCAGACACGGTACCAGGGATATTCATCCGTCTGCCAAAGTGTTCCAACGAGCAGCCCCTTGCCGGGGTTGGCTATACAGCCCCAGCCGAGGGTGACGCCGGGGGCGCTGCGATAGTTGACGACCATGTTTCCCTCGGCGACCATGCGGCGCAGGTCGATGCGGCCAGCCGCAGTCTCCACCTCCGGCCATTTCGCAGGACGGATGGGCAGTTCATCGAGCTTTTTGATGTTGAAAAACCCGGCGTCGGCGTTGCAGTCGATCAGGACGGATTCGTCGAGGAAGGGCGCGGCGAGAAAGGGGTGCTGTAGAATGTTGTATTCCTTCTCAAACGGGTTGTTGTTGATGAAACGGTCGCGGATGCGGCAAACGGAGGAGGTGGTGAAGAGCGTGTATTCGCGAACAACGCTCATGTTGACCCGTGGCAGGTCGCAGCGCATGCGGAGCGAGTTGGTTCCGTGTTCAACCACTTGCCAGCGGGTGGAGGCCGCTTCGCCATGGAACGGAAAGCCTTGGACTTGCTCTTCTTCCGACGATTTCCCGATGCGGTCGAAGCAGAGGAAAAACCCCTCTTTGTATTCGGGATGGTCGGCCTGATGCCAGGAGTGCCAGGTGAATGGATTGAGGGGTTCGTCTTTGAAGGCATAGCTCGAAATGGAACCGCCATGGAGATTGATTTTCAGTGCTACGGTATCGTTGTCGAGTACAACGGAATCGGCGGCGAATGCCGCTGGGCTGGCGAGCAGGAGGATGAGGGCTATTCGTTTCATGGGGTCTTCCTATGTGTTGACTGTTTTGATTATGAGTTTGGCGGCACGTTCGAGGTCGTCGACGTGGTGGGCGAGGGTGACGGAGAGGCGTAGGCGGGCGGAACCTGCGGGGACGGTGGGTGGGCGGATGGCGGCGGCAATAATGCCTTGGTCGCGCAGTTTTTTCGAAACCGCAACGGCCTTTTCGTTGTCGCCTATCATGATCGGGATAATCTGGCTCTGGCTTTGCATGGTGTCGAGTCCGGTCTCGTGGAGCAGGGATCGGAAATAGTCGGCGTTGGCCTGAAGAATCGCGCCCAGCCGCGGGCTGGATTCAAAGACATCCATGATGCCGAGGGCGGCTCCGATAACGGCGGGCGGCGGGGCGGTGGTGTAGATGAAGGCGCGTGCGGAGTGGACGAGCAACTTGCGCAGGTTTTCGGAACAGGCGACGAAACCGCCGTAGCCCGCCATGGCCTTGCTCATGGTTCCCATCGAGACGGTGACGGAATCTTCCAGCCCGAGTTCACGGACGAGGCCTGCACCGTTGGGGCCGAAGGTGCCGGAGGAGTGCGCTTCGTCGACCATGAGCATGGCGTCGTGTTTTTCGGCGAGTGCGGCGATCATGGCCAGCGGAGCAATGTCGCCATCCATGCTGAAGACGGATTCGGTGATGATGAGCCGCCGGTTGCCGGTGGCGGGAAATTGTTCGAGTCGCCGTTCCAGTGCCTGAACATCGTTGTGGGCAAAACGGACGAGCTTGGCACCGGAGAGGTTGCAGGCATCGATCATGCTGGCGTGAACGAGCTTGTCGGCAAAGATCAGGTCGGCTTTTCCGGCGAGTACGGGGATGGTTCCGGCGTTGGCCATGTAGCCCGAGCCAAAGACAAGTGCGGCTTCAGTTCCCTTTTCTTTGGCCAGCCGCGCTTCAAGCTCTTCGTGGATCGGCAGGGTGCCGGTGACGAGGCGCGAGGCGGTTGCGCCGATGCCGTATTTATCCAGCGCCTCGCGCGAGCAATCCATCACATGGCGGTGGTGGGCGAGGTCGAGATAGTCGTTGCTCGAAAAGTTGA
>JAOZKS010000551.1 GCA_029935255.1 Pontiella sp. | reverse complement strand
ATCAGCCAATATTCTGGAGTATTTCGGAAAGGGCCAGTTCTGCTTTAATTTTAACTTGGGGTTGTGGGCTTTTGGCAATACTCGTTCTCAACGCTGGCGCAGCCTGCTTGATGGCTTCGAATAGATTATTCCAAATGGGCTTTTCAATACCTTCCCGATTGTCTTTCATCAAATTCATCATCAGCCCGAAGGACTTTGTAAAGAACTGTAGCGTCATGCCGGCGGCCGCCATTTGCAACAATGTCGTGAAACGTGTTACGGCCTTTTGTGGCAGCCCCTCGCCGTCATATTTCCAGTTGAATGGGTGCGCTAGCTTGTTGTTCCACATCTCTACGTATTCGGTCATGGCCTGTTTTAGGTCATCTGGTGTTTCGTAACTATCTTCGAGGCATCCTTTTTGAATAATCCGGAAGAAAATTTCGACCATATTCAGCCACGATCCGTGAAATGGCGTGTAGGTGATTACGATTCGCTTGCCTTCCGACTGCAACCATTCGCGACATTTTTCTTTCCGGTTGAGCTCTTTTCTTTCAGGGCATCTTACGTCGCTCAGCTCGGCGACGATCTGGCAGAAATCGTAGCTGCAATGACTGGCGAGGTTATCCATGATGTAGTCGATCCGTTCTCCGGCAGGTGCTTGGGCAACATGCTCGCGGAAGATCTCAAGAAAGGTTTCCTTGGTGTGGTTTGCGCGAACCTGTGCATGTACTTTCCCGGTGCCGACATTAAGAAATGCGAATAGATCCAACGTGCCGTTGCGGATATATTCAAACTCTTTGAGCCAGGCTTTTGTGGATTGCTCATCAGGACGCATGTCGGGCACAATTCGCCGCAAAACCTGAATGCCGGGACATTCATCGAAACAAAACAGATTCTTTGCGCCGCTTTTATACAGCTTAATAATTCGTTCCATCTTCCGGAAAAAATCCGGATCGGTAATGTGTAGAAAATAACGGACTTGGTGTGGTTTGAGTTCGTGGCGACTCAGAATGCGTTGCATGGTTGAGCGGCTTATGCGTGCGCCAACGGGATCGGGATCGTCATTGAGTTTTGCGGCCGCCAGACGAAAAGTCCACCGACCACTATTTGAAAGCGTAGTTGTCTGGCAATAAAAAGCGATTAGACGCTGTTCGGTATCGGGGCCGTAAGTGCGACTGCGCCCTTTGCGGGGTGCATCAGAGAAATCGGGGAAAGTATAACGCAGGTTCCAGTTACTGACCGTGTCTGGATGCACATTCAAAAACCGAGCAATAGGAAGTCGCCCGAACCCGGCTCCAGATAATGCGTAGCCGCTAAACCGGCGGTATTCGCGCTCTGAAAGTGCCTCGAGAACGAGATCCGCCTGAAGAGCGGTTTGCGCTATTTTAGAGCAGATTTTTTTTTAAGGGTCTCGACTAGCTCGGGAAGCTCTTTGGCCATGTTGCCAAGCTTTAGCTTCATCAGGCAATCGCGTACGGTGCGTTCTGAAAGCTCCAGTCCGCATCGCTCGCGAAGAGCCGTTGCAATGGCCTTTCCAGATGCCGAATAGCCAATCAACGCATTGGCAGCGCTCTGGATAATAATCTCGGATCTGACTTCGGATGTAAGCACAACGCTCTGGAGTTGCCCCTGACGTTTGTCAAACT
>JAOZKS010000550.1 GCA_029935255.1 Pontiella sp. | reverse complement strand
GTTTAGTTCGGGATGGCTGGAGAGTTCCGAGCCTTGGAGGGTTTGTGCGGGATAGTCGTTGCTGAGTTCAACGTGGTCGATTTTGATCTGGTGGATGAGCCATGCGGGGCGGTTGGCGACGAGGTCGGCGGCGGCTTTGAGGTAGCCGAGCTTTTTGGCATCGGCGATGGCGGCTTTTTTGGAGGGCTTGGGCTTTTCGCCTTGGGCGATGGCTTCGGCGTTGGCCTTGCGCTTTTTGAGGTATTCGTTGGCTTTGTCGCCATACTTTTTCCAGTCTTTGGCCTTGGCGAAATAGTCGTCGAGGGACTTCCCGGGCTGTGCGGCTTTTTCGGCGGCTTTTGCGCGTTCTTGGTCTTTTTTGGCTTTTTTCTTTTCTGCTTTGCTTATGTAGACGGTGCCGGGTTGTTGGCGGGGCACATCGCGTTTGAGGGTGGATCCGGAGAGCAGGTCGATGGTGTAGCTGCTGCGCAGGAGGTCGCTTATGCTGATGTCGGCGGCAAGGGTGTCGAGCTGCACGAGGTTATGGGTCGGTTTGTCGGGGTCGGTGATTTGCAGGTTTTCAATTTCGAGTTTTCCGCCTGCGAGGGAGAGGTGGGCTTTGTCGATGTTCACTTCGGCACCGGTTTTGGCGCTGATGGAGGCTTGGATGCTTTTTCTTACGCAGAGGTCGAGCAGGAAGAATTCGAGCACGATTCCAATGAGGAGGACGCTGCCGACGAGGATGAGTCCGGATTTGCGCAGGGTGGGGGATTCTTTGGCGAGTACGTCGGCGGTGGAAATCTTGTGTTTACCGAAGACGAGCCACATGAGGAATTTGGAAAATTTGTTGCCGACGGCTTTCCCGACTTTTTCGTGTTCGGTGGCTCGGACCATCTGCTCGCGGATTTTGGTGACGGTGGCGCTGATGCATTTTCCGAACAGGAGGCCGGCGATGATGGCGTAGGGGAGGCTGCCGATCATGGCGTAGACATCGAGATCCATCAGGGCGGTGACGGGGGCGTTGGCGAGTTTGGTGAAGAGGGTTTCAAGGCCGAGGTTGTGAATGATGAAGTAGCCGGTGTGGAATGAAACCACGGAGAGGGCGAGGCTGAGTATTTTGCCGAGGGCGACACCGAGCAGGGTGAAGCCGATATTGGCGTTGAGCAGCAGGGCGATGAGGATGGCGAGCGCCAGGGTGAGTCCGGCCACGGGGTTGAAGCCAATCAGTACCCCGCAGAGTGCGCCGAGAAAAATTTCTTTTTTTCCGGCCCCGCCGCGTAGCATTTTACCAATTTTCCGTACAATCTTGATTGTCAGCATTTTTTATTCTCCTCTGCAATGTGTCCAGGCAAGGTAATGCCTTCTGATCCATTAGGGAAGTGAAGAGTGACGATTGAGTCGTGATTTTCCTTGTTGGGACGCGGCGGCTCAAGTTTCAGGTTTCTGGAAGAGCGGGGCGAACCTTGATCGTTTTTTCGCGTTTGATGGTTACGCTGCCGGGTTTTGCGCCGCGCGGTTTTCCAACATGTTTTGCCTCGGTGCAGCTCACCGGTACGGTGCCTGCGCTCCGGGCCCTGGAATGCCAGGCCGCGATGCCGGCGGCGGTTTTGATGGTGGCGCGGTCGGGTTTCCCGCCGCCGCCACCACC
>JAOZKS010000177.1 GCA_029935255.1 Pontiella sp. | reverse complement strand
CTGATACCGCCCGTGGGACAGAAGCGCAGACCGTGCGAGGCGTAGGGAGCTCCGAGGTTCTTGAGCATGTGAGTTCCACCCGCCGCCGCTGCGGGAAAAAACTTTAGGAACTGACAGCCGAGCGCGAGGCCTTGCTCGATTTCCGAGGGAGTCATAACGCCGGGGATAAAGAGCGTTCCTGCAGCCTGGAACCGCTTAATGGTTTCGGGATTAAGCCCGGGCGCAAGTCCGAAATCGACACCGATGTCGAGGCACATTTGAACTTGGTCGGGAGTCACCACGGTTCCGGCTCCAAGCAACATGTCGGGGAAGGCCTTTTTGATGCGGGCGAGCGCTTCGGGCGCGGCGGCCGTACGGCAGGTTACTTCAATGACATCCATTCCACCAACCAACAAGGCTTCCGCCAAGGGTTCGGCATCGTTGGCATCATCGATCACAATCACCGGAATGACCGGACGTTTTAAAAGTTTGTTCAGCATGATTTTTCTCCTAGCGGTCCACCCGCGCTCCGGCACCGGCCACCATTTTTTCGACTTCGGCGAGGGAGGCCATGGTGGTATCGCCGGGGGTCGTCATGGCAAGCGCACCGTGCGCGACATTGTATTCGCCTCCACCCTCCCACGCACGGAATTTCCGCGCGGTGCGGATCCGGCCTTCGCCGGGGTCGAGGCGAAGCATGACTTCGCCCATGGATAGAATATCGTAGCGGCATTCGCCAACGGGGTTTAAACTAAGTGCGCTCATGGGGAATCACCTGAAAAAACTAGACGCCGGTGAATGCAGAAAATCCGCCATCGACGGGAACAACCGCCCCACTGACAAATTTTGCGGCTTCCGAGATAAGGAAATGAATGGTGCCGTAGACTTCATCTTGCTCGCCAAAGCGACGGAAGGGGGTTTTGTTGATCACCTGCTGACCGCGCTCGGTGTAGGAACCGTCTTCGTTGATGAGCAATGCGCGGTTTTGGTGGCTGATGAAAAAGCCGGGGGCGATGGCGTTGACGCGAATGCCGTCGCCGTATTTAATGGCCATTTCGGTGGCCATCCATTTGGTAAAGTTATCAATGGCGGCTTTGGCGTTGGAGTAGCCCAGCACTCGGGTGAGGGTCTGCGCGGCGGACATGGATGAAAAGTTGACCACGCAACCGGAGCCTTGCGCCTTGAACGCTTTGGCGAAGGTCATCGTGGGCATGACGGTTCCTTTGAGGTTTAGGTCGAGCACTTTGGAATAGTCATCCATTTGAAGATCAAAGACATCCTGATCGGGGCCGATCGTGGCACCGGGCATGTTGCCGCCCGCACCGTTGATGAGTACGTCGATGCGACCGAGGTCGACCATGATTTTTTCGTAGACCGCGTCGAGGGCGGCTTGGTCGAGCACATTGCAGGCGTAGCCGCAGCATTTGTCGGAAATCTTTTTAGCTTCAGCAACGGTTTCGTCCACCTTCTCCTGGAAGAGGTCGAGATAGATGATGAATGCGCCCTGCCCTTGGAGATATTTTGCGGTCCCTCCGGCCAGCACACCTGCCGCGCCGGTTACGGCAATTATTTGGTCCGATAGTTCAAATAGATTTTTCATAGTCTCTCCGGTTATATTTTTCCTCAAATGTTTGAGATAATGCTTATCTAAGATTATCACAAGCTAAAACTTGCTTTTTAAAACTCAAAAAACCACTGTCTCAATAGTTTGAGGTAATCCTATGGCCGTTAGCCAAAAACAGATAGCAGAAAAGCTGGGCGTATCCATTGCGCTCGTCTCGCGCGTCCTGTCCGGACGGGCGGAGGAAATCGGAATTTCGCCCGCCACGAGTGCACGTGTCTTGCGGGCCAGCAAGGAAATGGGCTACGTCCCCAGTGCCGCCGCCCTTTCCCTGAAGGGAAAACCCACCAAAACCATTGGCGTCACGGTATATGATTTCAACGACCCCTTTTTCGGTGCGCTGATCAAACAGATCCAAACACAGGCCCATGAACATAATTATTCATTGGTGCTGGCCGGGTTCCTGAACCGAACCCCTAACGAACAGGACCTGCAATCGCTGTATAAACATGCCCTCGACGGATTGATCGTGATCGGAACCGATCTGGAAGCCACGTGGTTGCACCATTTCAAAAACCTGCCGGTTGCGCGGATCGGACATGGCAACCCCGAGGAACAGAGCGTACGCGTGACCGTGAACGAAGACGAAGCCGCGCTCCTGCTGATCGATCATATTATCGAACGCGGCCGAAAGCGCCCGATGTATATTTCATCCACGCTTCCCGCCCATGGCATCCGGCGAACGGCTCTAAAACATGCGGCAAAGCGTCGGGGTCTGGAATTGCCTACCGAGGAATCCAGCGAGCAAGACGCTTTTACGGTCGGAATGAAAATTGCCACCCATCTAAAATCCGAGGTGGACACACTCATCTGCGCAACCGATCAAATTGCAATGGGAGCGCTGCATGCCCTTCACATCCGGGGTATTGCCGTGCCGGAGCAAATCGCCGTCTCCGGCTTCGACGACATCGCCGTTGCCGAACAATTCATCCCCGCCATCACCACCATCCAACAGCCCATTGAACAGATTGTGGAAGAGGCATTCACCGCAGTCATCCATTCATCCCCGCCCAAAGAAAGTCCTCTTCCCTGCAAACTCGTCATCCGCCAAACCACCTAGTGAATTGGCTGGAGTTTGACGAAGGGCTTTTACACACCGTGCAAACGTGGCAGTATGGTTTGCTAAAGGCATAAAGAGAGAGAGAGAGAGAGAGAGAGAGTTTCCATGCAACCTATAAACGACAAAAAGGCAGACCAACTGACCGTGCGGCGGCTAAACATGTCGGCCTTCCTCAAGCTACTGCGTGATCGCGGAACACTGGCTCGCGCCGATCTGGCCAAGGAGCTGGGAACCACGCGCAACACGGCATCGAATATTGTGACCGAACTGCTGAAGGCAGGCCTCGTGGTCGAAACCGAATACCGCCGCGAAGGCGCAGGCCGCCCCGGCCTTCTGCTCGAACTCGCTCCCAACGGCGGCTTTGCCATCGGCGCAGAGATCGACATCAACCGCATCAGCGTTATTGTCGTGGACTTCAAGGGAAATATACTTTGGGAAGAATCCCCCCAGATCCGTCCATCGCTCCCGCAGAAAGAAATCATTGCCATGGCCGAACAATTAGTCCAGACCGCATTGGACTGGGGAAAAGCGGAAAACCTTAAACCACTCGGCATCGGCCTTGGCCTGGCAGGACTGGTGGATGCCGAGGCCGGAAGCCTGATCTATGCCCCGACACTCAACTGGAACGACATCCCCTTCAAATCAATGTGGGAATCAACCTTTGGTTTGACCGTCTACCTCGACAACGAAGCCAACACGGCCGCGCTGGGCTACTACGCCTATGCCGACCGATTTACCGCCCGCAACCTTGCCTATCTCAGCATTGGTGCAGGTATGGCCGCCGGATTAATCCTCGATAGGAAAATTTTCCGCGGCAGCGGTGGATTTGCCGGACAGGCCGGACATATGAAGATCCGTCCAGATGGTGAACCGTGCACGTGCGGCGACCGAGGCTGCTGGGTCACGGAAGTAGGATTACCCGCCTTTGAACGCAAAACGGGACAACCCCATATTGATCTCGAGGAAGTCGCCCGATTGCTTCGCACTGGCGACTCGGAACTGGGCGCCGTTATTGACGAAATTTCAGAAATGCTGGGGCTCGGCATTGCAAACCTCGTAAACCTGTTTAACCTCGACTGCGTGGTTCTTGGCGGAGCCATCCGGCCGATTCTTCCTTTCATCTTGGAAAAAACCCGAACCACAGTCGACCAGCGTGCGTTGAAGCATCTGCGAGACAATGTAAAGGTTAAGATTTCCGGACGTGATGATAGTGTTTTCGGGGCGGCCTACCTGGTCCTTGAAGCCGTCCTGAACAACCCCGTTCCACTCACACGCTCGCTACCCTAAATCCTTAGAACTCCGCTGTTGACACAGCCCGCCCCTAATTGTAACTTTAGATTACAAATAGGGGGTTTTCGTGAAATTTGGAATTATCGGACTGGGCAACATTGGCCGCGTCCATGCAAAAAATATTCAGGATGGTTTAATCGAAAACTGCGAGCTCATTGCGGTTGCAAATCAACCCATCGAATCCATGGATGATTTCAAGGCACAGGGAATTGCCTGCTTTGATAATGGATCAGCGCTGATCGAATCGGGATTGGTCGATGCGGTATTGATTGCCCTGCCCACCGCCCTGCATGCCTCGCTGGGTATTCAGGCCTTGGAAGCCGGATTGCATCTGATGATGGAAAAACCGCTCGCCTGCCACAAAGCCGAAGCCGAGCGAATCCTTGCGGCCCGCCAGCACAACGATCAGGTTGTTGGCATTATGCTGAACCAGCGCACCAACCCCTGCTACGCCAAGCTGAAGGGGTGGATCGATGAAGGCGCCATCGGAAAGCTCCAACGTGTTTCTTGGACGATGACCAATTGGTTCCGCCCGGAAATCTACTTCCAGTCCAGCGCATGGCGTGCCACTTGGGCGGGCGATGGCGGCGGCGTGCTGATGAACCAATGTCCGCATAATCTCGATGTGCTCCAGTGGCTCGTTGGAATGCCCGAACGCATCCGTGGCTTCTGCTCGTTCGGCAAGTACCACGACCTCGATGTGGAGGACGAGGCAACGGCCTACATGGAATTCCCGAATGGTGCAACCGGCCTCGTGGTCGCCAGCACCGGCGAAGCGCCCGGAGTGAACCGTCTTGAAATCGTTGGCGACCTTGGCACCCTGAAAACCGACGGAAGCAAAGCCACACTCACGCAATGCAGCGGCTCCGTCGCGGCCTTCAGCCGCTCGACCGACGAAATGTTCGGCCTACCCGAAACCATGGAAGAGGTTTTCGAACCCACCCAGCCCGTTAACCAGCACGCCATTATCCTCTCCAACTTTGTCGAAGCCATCACTGAGGGTGCCGCACTGATCTCCCCCATCGAGGAGGGCATCAAGTCGTTGGAACTGGCCGGTGCCATGATCTATTCCACATGGACGGACAGCGTCGTGGAACTTCCGCTCGATGCCGAGGCCTACGAGACCCGGATCAAACAGGCTGTAGCGGAATCCACTCCGCGCACGAATTTAAGAACCGCCGCGAAAGTGGATATGTCGAAATCGTATCGTTAAACAGAAGGAATAAAACCATGGGCGAAGATAAAGAACAAAAAGGCCTCCCGATGACCAGCAAGTGGGATCCCGAAATTCTGGCCAAAGAGGTTGCTGAGTTGGATGCTCTGGAAACGGCGCCGCTTGGTACAAAGGTCAAAGGCTATCTGAAACGCACAGGTCCCGGCCTGCTCCAAAGCGCAATGACACTGGGTGCCGGCAGCGCGGCCGCTTCGATTGTGGCGGGCGCATACTATGGATATTCCCTTCTGTGGGTTCAGCCACTGGCCATGTTCCTCGGCATCATGATGCTGGGCGCGCTGGGCAAGGTGGTGCTCACGACGGGCGAACGTCCGTATAAAGCCTTTGGCCGTGAAATCAATAAGCCGCTCATCTTCCTCTGGGCGCTGGGTACGGTAATGGCATCCGTCATTTGGCACTTTCCCCAATATGGGTTGGCCGCCGGAGCCGCACGCGACTTGGCGATTCAGATGGGTGGGATCACAGAAAATTCCGATGGATTCACCGGCATCGGCTTTGCAACTAGCTGGGGTATTGGTCTGCTGATTCTCGGCATCAACGTTTG
>JAOZKS010000176.1 GCA_029935255.1 Pontiella sp. | reverse complement strand
ATGAGCCTGCTTAAGCGAGGAGAGTACAATGAGTAACACAATGGAAAAGATGCGCACCGCGCATGAAAAACAAGCCAAAAAGATCCGCCGCAAACCGGAGTTTGAGAAGGTGTCCAAAGCATTCGATGTTGAATATGCCATCGCAAAAGAACTGCACAAAGCACGCACTAAATCTCATCTCAGTCAGGTTCAAATTGCCGAGCGCATGGGTACCACCCAAAGTGTAGTCTCCCGGATCGAGCGCGGTGGAAATGTATCCATCGACACGCTCGTTCGATACGCCACAGCCTGCGGAGGGACGCTGAAAGTTCAGGTCATTTAATTATGAATCCAAAAAATTCACCCCGTGGCGGTTTAATTAAATGTTGAGGGAAATTATGCCCATTACCCCCTCTCAAGATGATAAGCGGCACAACATCGAAGCCTCGGTGACTGACCTGCTCGCTGGACGTATCCGCAAGGGAAGCGCCGACGAACTGAATAATGGGGAAATAATTTTGAGGGATGGCGAGACTGGGACCTTCCAGATGATATCTTATCCCTTGAAGAAAATCTCGACGACATCGCTATTGCCGAGAACAAAAGGTGACCCTTCTAAATCACGTCTCAATCGTCACGAATTTCAAACAAAAAGATAAAACCATGAAAAATATACTCGAACGTATAACCGACCACCCCCTCGTTTTTGATGGGGCAATGGGCACGATGATTTATTCCAAGGGCGTGTTCATCAATACGTGCTACGAGCATTTGTGCATCACCAACCCGAAGCTGATCGCAGGCATCCACCGGGAATATGCCGATGCCGGGGCAGAAGTGATCGAAACCAATTCGTTCGGCGCCAACCGCATTAAGCTCCAGGGGCATGGGTTGGCGGATCAGCTCGACGAGATCAACCGCGCTTCGGTGCGGTTGGCCCGCGAGGCCGCCGGAGGGGATGCGCTGGTGGCTGGATCGGTCGGCCCCATCCTGAAGGCCGGGCAGGTCTATCTGGAAAACGAAGCCGCAAAGCTGGAGGAAACCTTCCGCGAACAGATGGCCGTACTGGCCGATGAAGGGGTCGACTTTTTCATGATTGAAACCTTCTCGCACATTCAAGAGGCGCAACTTGCGGCCAAGGTGGCCTCGGAATTTGGTCTTCCCGTTTTCGTTTCCATGACGGTTGGAAAAGATGGCGAAACCCAAAAGGGCCGAAGCATCGAGCGGCTTGCCCAGATCTTAGAAAACGACGGGCACGTGGACGGTATCGGCGTAAACTGCGGCGTTGGTCCCGCTGCGGCCTATAGCAACGCCGAGCGCGCGCTGGCCCACATCACGAAACCCTTTACCGTAATGGCCAACGCCGGTGCTCCCCAAGAGGTGGATGGACGGATGATCTATATGTCCACCCCCGAATACTTCACCGAGTATGCCAAAAACATGATCCAGCTCGGCGTGCGCGGCGTCGGCGGGTGCTGCGGCACCACCCCCGAACATATTGCCTTGATGGCCAAGACGGTCAAATCGCTTTCCGGTGTAAAGCAACACGTCGTTATCTCCAGCCATGCAGACCAGAAAACGCCCTCGGTCGATGTGATTCCCCTGGCCAAAAAATGTAACTTTGCCGCCAAACTTGCACGTGGTGAAAAGGTGACGAGCGTCGAAATCACCCCGCCCCGCTCCATCGACCTCAACCCCATGCTGGCCAAGTGTCAGAAATGTAAAGACGCCGGGATCGACGCCATCAATATTCCCGACGGTCCACGTGCCAGCGCGCGCATTTCGCCAATGGTTGCCGCGCTCGCCATTGAGCGCGATGTCGGCATTGAAACCGTCCTGCACTACTGCTGCCGCGACCGCAACCTCATCGGCATGCAATCCGACCTGCTCGGCGGCTATGCCGGTGGACTGCGCAACTATCTCATCATCACCGGCGACCCGCCCAAACTCGGCGACTATCCCGACTCCACCCCCGTCTTCGATGTCGATGCCGTCGGTCTCACCCAGGTCGTAACCAACCTCAACCACGGCATTGATGTGGGCGGAAACCCGATCAACCCGCCCACCGGTCTTTTGATCGGTGTCGGAGCCAACCCGTGTGCCATCGAGCCCGAGCGCGAGCTGCAGCACTACCTGAATAAAATCAACGCGGGTGCAGAGTATGCCATCACCCAGCCCATCTTCGATCCCGAAGCGCTACTGCGCTTCATGGATGCCGCCGAAGCCAAAGACGGAACCCTACCCGTCGTCTCCGGCGTCTGGCCACTCACCTCCCTGCGCAACGCCGAATTCCTCAATGCTGAAGTCCCCGGCGTCGAGATTCCCGACGCCATCCTCGAACGGATGAGCCAAGCCAAAACCAAGGAAGACGGCCAACAGATCGGCGTCGAAATTGCCCGCGAAATCTGCGAAGCCATCGCCGACCGCGTCGCCGGCTACCAAATCAGTGCCCCCTTCGGCCTCATCGACTTGGCGCTACGAGTGCTGGAATAAAGTAGTACGCACACATGTAGACGAGAGCTTCCAGCCTCGTTTAGGAAGAACACATAAACGGCTCTATCCATTGCAAAGCTGGTTCTATTACACAAGCCCACCCCAACGAGGCTGGAAGCCTCGTCTACAACAAACGCACATGGCCATCTGGCGATTGGAACTGCGGAGAAAGAGGCCTGGCTACTCTGCATGAAAGAAGCACTGTCGATGCAACCCTACCCTCAGGAATCCAAAGATAAACCTCTGTGATTTCCTTGGGAAGTTTTTAGGCTCGCTCCTTAAAACCCTCTTCTACTCCGACAAATAGAGCTCGATGGTTCGGTTAATCCGGGCGAGCACACGGTCGCGGCCGAGGATCTGGAGCATGGGAAAGAGTTCCGGCCCGGAGGGGACCCCGCAGAGGGCGATGCGTAGCGGAGCCATCACCGCACCAAAGCCAAGGCCAGAAGTTTCGATGAATTCGTGCAGGGCTTTGTCGGTGCTGGCTTCGTCGAAGGTTTCCAGATTCTTAAAAATTTCAGCAACCTTTTCGAGCGTTTCACGCACCCCGTCTTTCTGGAGTTTTTTGCGCACCGCCTTGGCGTTGTATTCAAACTCTTCGGTGAAGAAGTAGGCCACCATCGGGGCGATGTCGGCCACGGTTTTAACGCGCTCGCGAATCAGGCCGAAGACTTGACGGGCATAGTCCGGGTCGGCTTCGATACCGGCCTTTTCCATTGCAGAAAATGCGGTGGCTTCGAACTCGGTGTCGGAGAGCTTGAGCATATATTCGCCGTTCATCCAGGTGAGTTTGCGCAGATCGACCTGCGCAGGGGACGACTGGCAGCGTTCGAGCGTGAAGGCGTCCACCAGCTCATCGCGCGTCATGATTTCGCGATCGTCGCCGGGCGACCACCCGAGAAATACGAGATAGTTAAAGAGCGCATCGCCAAGAAACCCCTTCTCACGGAAGTCGCCGACGAAGGCATCGCCGTCGCGCTTGGAGTAGGGCTTGCCCTGTGCGTTGGTAAGCATGGGAAGGTGGGCGAAATTCGGCACATCGGCATCAAGCGCTTGATAGAGCGCCATGTGGCGGTAGGTATTTTCAATGTGGTCATCGCCACGGATCACGTGGGTGATGCCCTGCTCGATATCGTCGAGTACGTTGGCCAGATGGAAGACGGGGGTTCCATTGGAACGGACAATGACGAAGTCCTGCATATTTTCCGCCGCCTTCGAAAGCGTGCCTTTGATCCCATCCTCGAACGAGGCATCGGTTCCCGGCATCTTGAAGATCACGCACTCGCCCTGCCCCAGCCCGCCCTTGTCTTCCTTATAGGCCAGTCCTTTCGAGAGCAGTATTTCCGCCGCTTCGAGGTGCGCCTCCATGCGAGTACTCTGATAGAGCGGGGCTCCGTCAACGTCAAGTTTGAGCCATTCCATGGCATCGAGCAGGGTTTGGATGGCCTCGGGTGTCGAGCGTTCGCGGTCGGTATCCTCAACACGCAGGAGGAACTCGCCACCGTGGTGGCGGGCAAAGAGCCAGTTGTATATGGCCGCGCGCATATTGCCAATATGAACGTTACCGGTGGGGCTGGGTGCGAATCGTGTACGTACTTTCATTCGTTAAATCTCCTTTGGTTTCCAACCTCTTTTGTCGTAGATTGGAACGCCTTGGAGGCTACAGCATGAGAACGCACGATGTAAAAGAAATCCTGATCGAGAAAGACACGATCGCCCAGCGCGTCGATGAGCTGGTCGATGATATTGCGGCATCCACGGGGTCCACGAATCTGGTGGTCATCGGCATCCTCAAAGGAAGCTTCATGTTCCTAGCCGACCTCATGCGCAGTTTTCACCGCCACGGCGTACATCCGCGCATCGACTTCCTGACGCTTTCGAGCTACGGATCGGGCACGACTTCTTCCGGCCAAGTCGCAATCATCCACGACATTCGCGAAGATATCGAAGGAGCCGACATCCTGCTCGTCGATGACATCCTTGACACCGGCCGCACCCTTGTCTTCACCAAAAAACTACTGCTCGACCGCGCCGCAAAATC
Organism: Pontiella sp.; assembly: GCA_029935255.1. Classification (GTDB taxonomy): domain Bacteria; phylum Verrucomicrobiota; class Kiritimatiellia; order Kiritimatiellales; family Pontiellaceae; genus Pontiella. The sequence goes on along the minus strand of JAOZKS010000176.1, from coordinate 1,226 downwards.
CGTCCGCACCTGTGTGCTGCTTGACAAGAAAGCTCATCGCTCCGTCGAATTCGAGGCCGACTATGCCGGCTTTGCGATTGATGACCACTTTGTCGTTGGCTACGGCCTCGACTACGACAATCTCTACCGCGAACTTCCCCACATTGCTAAAGTTAATTTTCGATGACCAACGGAGTCCTTTATGAAAAAAATCTACGCCACCACACTCTTGGCCACGGCCATCGCCGCACAAGCCACCCTCGCAGAAAAGACCCGAGTCTATTTTGGAACAAGTGGCAGCAAAGGGATCTACGTTGCGGATCTAGATACGGAAAGCGGCATGCTATCCACGCCCCAATTAGCCCTTGAAATTGCACGTCCCGGCTTTCTGGCCACCCATCCCGCAAAACCGATCCTGTACGCCGTAAGCTTCGAAAAAGGAGGCACTGCGGGTCAGGTGGTCGCATTAACCATAAACAGCAACGGAAACTTGAACATCCTCAACAAACACTCCTCCAAAGGCCTCAATCCGTGCCACGTAAGCGTCGATGCTACCGGCCAATGCCTGATGGTCGCCAATTATGGAAGCGGGAGCGTGGCCTCGTTCCAAATCATGGAAGATGGATCGCTCTCAGAGGCACGATCGGTTCAGCAACACGAAGGAAAGGGGGAACATCCAAAGCGTCAACAGGGGCCCCACGCCCATTCCATTTTCCCAAACCCCGAAAACACCTTTGCCTACTCCCCCGACCTCGGGATAGACAAAGTGATGATCTACAAGCTCAATGCAGAAGACGGCACCCTGACCGAGCCCTCCCATGCCACTGTTCCGGGCGGATGCATGGGACCCCGCCACATGAAATGGTCATCGGATGGAAAATATGCCTACGTCCTCAACGAACTGGATGTAAGCCTCTCCGTGTTCAAAACCGGAAAAAAGGCTGGATCACTGGAATTCATCAAAACCGTCTCCGCCCTACCCGATGGAGCGGACAAAAAACAGATGACCTGTGCCGAAATCAGAATCCACCCCTCGGGGAAATTCATCTATGCCTCCACCCGCGATCTCACCGAACAAGGCCGCGATTCCCTCAGCATTTTCTCCCGCTTTGAGGATGGTTTCCAGCGACTGAAAACCACACCGGCGCAGGTGTGGTTTCCCCGGAACTTCAATATAGACCCCTCCGGAAAGTGGATGCTCGTGGGCGGCCAGACCCTGGACATGACCGACGTCATCGTCGAGAACT
>JAOZKS010000549.1:292-1636 GCA_029935255.1 Pontiella sp. | reverse complement strand
CGGCGAGGAATCCAAGGCCGCCACCACCCCGACTTACAAACCAACACGAACACGTCGCTACGACAGGAGCTCACAAAATGGAATCTAAGAAAAAAGATCAGAAGAATAGCGAACAAGGAATCTCGAAGTCCGAAGGGAAGAGCTCTCCCGCCGCGCTTATGAAGGCGCTCAAAGAGGCGGGCTACTCGCTCGTCCGCCGCTTTACCCGCAAGGGCGGTTCCCTGACCCTCTATCTTAAACCTGCCGGACTCAAGGGCGAGGACGGCAACTTTCGTGCCCTCGAAACCTGCGCCACACTCGGCCTGCAACCCACCTGCAGAACTCATGCAGCGATCCCGCACCCTATCCTGATTTTGAGCGTGGAGATGCCGGAAGCGTCGCAGACCGACCAATCGGAAATCGGAAATCAAAAATCGGAAATTGAATAGTGCCCAACGAACTCCAAAACTTGCAATCCAGTATTGTCGAGCGCCTGAAGGGCGACCCGATGCTTTCGCAGATCGAGATTCTCGCCGAGGACCGCTTGGATCTTGAATCCGCGATCCAGCTGGCGATGGCCAAGCTCGGCGTGGTGTTGGTGGTGCAGACGGTGGATGTGGGGGTCTCTAATCCGAATCTTCCCGGTCCGTGTTTTGACGCAGTTCGGTTCGCCGTCGCTGTGGTCGAAAACGTGACGCTCAACCGCGCTCCCGGATCCTCCCAGCTTGATGCGCTGAGTCTGGCGATCTCCACGGCAAAACGCCTGCACCACTGGCGTCCGCTCGATGTTGAAAACTGGAGCGGATACACCGTACTCGCCGCCGAGAACACCATCCAATACCAGCAGTCCGACGACGTGCTGGCCTACGACGTTAATTTCACACTAGGAAACTAAGGAGAATACCATGATCGATAGAACAACCATCATTCGCGGCCCGGCCGTGATTAAGAAGGGCGCAAACGTCCTCTACACCGAAGAAGACGTAACAGTGAATGCCGTGATCACAACCACCGAAGGGAGAACCGCCATCGTTGGGAAGTATGACGAGTTTCAGGACACGGTCCTGCATACCATCAGCTTCAAACCCGCCTCTCAAGCGAACGCCGCCTACTTCGCGGTGCTCTTCCCCTACACTAACCCCGTGCTGGGCGCATCCATCTTTGGCGCTGCCCCGGACGATATCGTGGTGTGGTCGGTTGATGGAAAGCAATACACCTATAAGCACGGCGCACTCACACAGATGCCCGGGCTGAGCCTTGCCCCCAACACGCCATTCTATGATGGCGAAGCGGTATTCACCGCCTTGGGCGATTCGGAAGAGGCGTGGGATACCGCTAACCATTTCACCAATGTCGCCACCGTGG
>JAOZKS010000549.1:0-282 GCA_029935255.1 Pontiella sp. | reverse complement strand
ATGCCAGCTTCAACCGTGCCGCCGACTTCCGCCTGCACTATGCCGCTGCATGGGGGAATGCGCCGTGGGATGCCATTGAAACCGAGGCCGGGTTTAAACTTGGGTTTGATCTGCAGCTGGAAAACGTGCCGAACGATGAATATGGTATTGTTGATATGTCGGTGACCGGACTCATGGCCACCGCCTCCTTCACACCCCAAGGGTTAACTCCGGAGCAGGTAACAACCGCATTGGGCATTCAGGGAGTCGGTGCCAGACGCGGCCGCAGCATGCTCGGCCTGG
>JAOZKS010000548.1 GCA_029935255.1 Pontiella sp. | reverse complement strand
CGGCCGACATGTGGGTCGACATCATCGACACCAACCGCGCCGCGCTCGAAGCCGAGCTCGGCCACTTCCACGAAGAGTTGCAAGGGCTAATTCAAATCCTCCGCGACGGTAATGGCGAGGATATCCGCAACTGGCTCGAAGACGCCGCCGGCAACCGAAACGAGATTTTAAAACTAAACCGATTCCTGAAAAGATGACTTAAACCACTAATCTCCACTAATCCCCACTAATCAGGATGGGAAATAAATTAGTGTCGATTAGTGTAAATTAGTGGTTAGAAAATGAATTCAAAAAAAGTATTTCCAGCAAAGCTCAGTGGTTCCGTGAAGGTACCCGGCGACAAGAGTATTTCCCAGCGCGTGGCGATGTTGGCTTCGCTGGCGGATGGAACCTCCAAAGTGACCGGATATTTAAACGGCGAGGATGCACGCAGCACGCTCTCGGCCATGGAGCAAATGGGCGCCAAGGCGGAGTTTCGCGAGGATGCGCTCTACATCACCGGCGTGGCCGGCAAGCTCCAACAGCCGAACGAACCGCTCGACATGGGCAACTCGGGAACCGGCACGCGCCTGCTCGCAGGACTCGTGGCCGGAGCGGGCGTTGAAGTCACCATGATCGGCGACGACTCGCTCTCCTCGCGCCCGATGGGCCGCATTCGCCATCCACTCGAATTAATGGGTGCGCACATCGGCCTAACGGGAAAACGCGGCACGTTGCCCATGATCATCTGCGGCGGAAAACTAAAGGGAACCGGCTATCTGCTGCCGATGGCCTCGGCACAGGTGAAGTCCTGCGTCCTGCTCGCCGGACTCTTCGCCGACGGAAAAACCACCGTCATTGAGCCGCGCCCGACGCGCGACCACACCGAAAAATTATTCCAAGCCCTGGATATTCCGATCCAGATCAACGGGCTGGAAATATCCATCGAAGGGTATGGTTCCGCTGGGCCAAAATATAAGGCGCGCGACTTTGTGGTACCTGGCGACTTTTCATCCGCCGCCTTCTGGATCGTCGCCATCGCCGCCCGTCCGGGCGCGGAGCTGTTGCTTGAAAACGTCGGTCTCAATCCGCGCCGCACCGCGCTGCTCGATGTCATGCGCCGTATGGGTGCAGATATCGAAGTAACCGTGACGGAAGAGCAGGGCGACCCCTACGGAACCATCACCGTACGCGGTGCGCAATTAAAGGGAACCATCATCGAGGGCGACGAAATCCCCAACCTGATCGACGAGCTTCCCGTCATCGCCGTTGCCGGAGCGCTGGCCACCGGGCAGACCGAAATCCGCGATGCCGCCGAGCTACGCGTCAAAGAATCTGATCGCATCGCCGAAGTCGTCAAAAACCTCCAGCTCTTCGGTGTTGAGGTTGAAGAAAAAGAAGACGGCATGATCGTCACCGGACCGACGAACCTAAAAAACCCCGACGTCGCCATCGACAGCCACGGCGACCACCGCATCGCCATGTCCGTCGCCATTTTAAACACCTTCAGCACCGGCCCGCTCACCATCAAAAACGTCGGCTGCGTAGACACCTCATACCCCGAATTCTGGCAGCACATGGAAGAGCTTGGTGGGCAGGTGGAGTTGTTGGATGTTTTAGATGGAGAGAGCCTGCTGTCCGATCGGGAGGCCATGGC
>JAOZKS010000175.1 GCA_029935255.1 Pontiella sp. | reverse complement strand
GCAGGCCATGCACCAGATACAGCCATCCTGCCATGTTTGCGGCATGCCGTCGACCATTTCAATGCACTGCACGGGGCAGCTGGCGGCGCAGGCCCCGCATTGGCTGCAGATTTCCGGGTCGGTTCCCGTCGCTGCTTCGCGGGCTTGCATCGCCAGTTTGTAGGGGCGATCTCCGGGAACGGTTTCAAGATCCAGGAATGCACCGTTTTTCAACAACTTGCTGGCTTGAATACCGAATTGCCCGGCGCAATCGATATCCTGCTGATCGGGGCGGCCATGGGCAATGGGGAGTTTTTCGGAGGAAAACGAGTGCTGGCCCACAAAGGCGGCGGCGGAAACCAGTTTGAATCCTTGCGCGATGCAAAGATCGCAAAGTTCCGCCAGCGCATCTTCGTATGCCCGGTTTCCATAAACCACAATGGCCACGGCGGGCGTATCCCTTCCTTCCAAGGATTGGAAACGCTCCACCGCAATCTGGGGGAGCCGGCCGCCATAGACGGGCATCCCGATGACCACCAGATCCTCATGGGAAAAGGTGGGGGTTCCGGATGGGGCGGTTCGGGTGATGTCGAGAACGGTTTCCGATTCCCGGCCAACCCCGCGACTGATCGCCTGGATCACCGAGCGGGTGGTTCTGGTCGGCGAAAAGAAAACCGAATGCGTGGTTTTGTTGCTCATTTCATTTCCATTTCTTTTTCTAGCTCCATCCAGATCTGTTTTAGCACACCGACGGCCAACTCCTGACCATGTTCCAAAATAGTTTTTCCTTTCCCTCTACTTATTGCCCAGTGTTCGCGCAACCTTTCCCCCTTTGGCGGTCAAAGGATATTTCTGCAACCGGCTATTTGGTTTGTCAGGAATGGTCATTTCAATAAATCCCGCTTTTAATGACGGAATCAAATAAAGAAGCCTGAAGTTTTTTCTGGAGGCCTGCGGCCTTTTGAAGCGCCTCCCTATCCATATCGCCCTTCATAACAGAAAGCAGCTTTTCGACTTTGGGTGTGACTTGGGGCGCGACTTGGGGTGTTTCCGATGGATTAGCAGGAAAAACAACCTGGAATCCTCCCGAGAAATTTTCAAACACCGGCTCGGTAATCACATAGCATGTTGGTTGGCTCTCCCTATTCATCACCCGAATGTCTAATGTCAGAGCTACCCTTAAGCTATGATCAAATCAGTAGCTTTGTGTCATCAGCACGCATGAACTCATCAAAATCATCAAAATTTGAAAATTGAAGTTCCTTCCCCAGGCTGAGTGCATAAGTCGCAAGTGCATCGCAGGCTAGAAGAGTATTGTCAGCCTCCGTTGCCATATCCAAGCTATGAAATAAAGTTGCATGCGCTTCCGCCCGATGTGCTGTCAGTGCAGAAATATATTTATCGATCTCCGCTCTCAACTCTTTCATATGCCGCTGGGACTCGTGACAAAAAGCAGCAATGCGGCGAGCTTCATCTTCGGCCAAGCGGGCTTCTCGGAAAATTGAAAGGCAACCTTGATAACAAAGTCGTGCCATCATGTAGCCTGCAATAGAACCCACAACAGCCCCGCCAGGCCCAGCAAGAGCCCCCAGTGCAGCACCCCCATAAATTCCTGATACACAACCAGACCCCACGGCTCCCATTTGATGCATCGCATCCTTTGCCGCTATTTTCCCTGTCGCATAGCCGTAGCAATGGCCGATATGGATATAAGTGATGACGCAACAGCCACAGATGCATAAGGAGCAAGAGTTCCTCCGGAAACTCCGCGAATTCCTGCACCAAAAGCACCTGCACCGCCCCCAAAAGCCGCCCTTTTTGCGCCATCGACTACCGTATTAGCAGAGGCTTCTGTTCCTGTTAATTTGCCAGCCTTATATGCATAGTAGTTTTTTAGGGCAGAAATCCCGCCGCCAATAACAGCACCTGCAAGTATTGCGGACGCACCCGTATGAATGATTTCATCACCACGGTAGGCAAATTCTAGATCGGCGGCCTAATCATTAGGCATTTGGGCGGCTTGAAAAGTTTCCTCTATCGACGTTCCTGGCGACGCAACTCCAAAAGCATTCAACCGATCGGCAATTGTGTCGGAGACTTGCTGATATTGCTCTCCCATATCCGTACCGGCGGAACTATTCATTCCTTTTTCGACAACACCTTGAAGTTCCTGAAAGGTATCCGTCGGAACAAGTTTGGTCATATCTTCGTACTTCGGATCAAGCAATTCCTGAATAGCGGCATGCTGATTGGTGTAGGATTTTGCCTGAACCTCCTCAACCGTTTCTCCAGCTTTTTGAATGAGGATATCCACAGGAGAATGGGGTTGGCCGATGGCATCGGTTACGACTGCTTCAACATTACTTCCCTTCAGAGCAGAGTCCGCATTGAATTTAGCAGCTTCAATATATTCAAAAAGATTACCCTGCTTAAACTCAACACCGACATTGGCCAGTTGATCCGCCTTTGCCTGCATTTGATCCATGCCCGCAATTATTTCATCCGTCGCATTAACCCAAGGAGAAGCCAAGAAAGCGCCGACCTCCGCAGCTACAAATGATTGCGTATCCGTATTGTGGATTTGATTACTCATTATTCTCGGCCAACAATTGACGAACTGGTTCTAGTTTCTCAGTGCAGTTTTCATTTCGGGAGCCATCCTCCATCATCACAGGAATGAGCACTAAATTCTTCATCATTTCTGCATAGCGAATCGACTCTAGAGTCCGCTCCTGACTCTTCCGGCAAAATTCTTTGTAGTCGGATCCACAGAAGGCAATCATGTGATTCAACTGCTCCAAGTTCGCCCTCATTCGAGAACGAAGCTGTTGCGTGTAATCTAGCATCTGGCTTGTAATATCATCAATTCCATCAATAACAGCAACCGCAGTTTTACACTGATCAGCAAACTCATATGCATTGATAAATGCTACACGTGCTTTGGATAGCTTCCACCTAGACATTATCAACGAAACCCCGGATGCAACTGCAACAACTGGCACGAAACCAATTATGCCTAGCACAACCGCGCCAGCGGCCATTCCTCCGCCACCGGCAACAAGTGATCCTCCCCCAAACCACGCTAATGTAGCATTCGTTGCGGCTGCGCCCGTTAGGCCAGCTATCATGGCTCCTGTAGATGCCGTTCCTAACGCCATTGCACCATTCCAAGCAACAACTCCCGCAATTCCCCCTGCCGCCAAAGACACGGCGCTGCTTGCAACTTTAAGAGTACCCCCTGCCGAAATAGAATATTCCCGGATTGCTTTGATTTCTTCTTTTACGTCTGGGATATGGATGTCTGAACAATTTACTAACTCTCCAACCAATTCAACATTCTTGATTTTAGTAAACAACTCGACAAACTCTCCCATCTCCTCTTTCCAAATTGCAAGTCTGAGTTCTTGCAGTTCAAGAAGCCTATCCTTAGTTCTAGCTTGCGAAAATTCTAAGTCGCTTGAAGCATCTGATGCCAATACTTTTGCATGGGAAATGAACTCTTTAGCGAATCCCGAGTTTTGCCAAGGTTTCCATGACGCAAGATCTTCCTTTTGAGCCAATGAATAAATCTGCTCAACACGCTCATCCGTTAATTCTATAGAATTTCTTTTAGCCATACCCCACTCCTTTCCCCTAGACCATTTGAAAAAGGATTAAAGAAGGCGAGGAATATCGATGGGAAAGGATGATAAAAAGCTGATTCGCAACAGTACGGCGGAGTTTTTGGTTTTCACAGCCCAGGCGGGCAGAGCATTGAGGCGCGGGCTACACGCAAATGCTGAAAAGTAGCGATACCCAAATGCCTTTCAGATCTATTTTGCGGTGAATAACCCCTCTAATAACCGCATAATATGCGGCGAATAAAGCTTGTGTTTGCGGCGAATAAGGCCGCTAATCACCGCAAATGGTACGGCGATTATGAAATATATACATCAATTAGAAGATTGGCCCCTCTTCCAATGGGACTCGGAACGGCTTACTCCTTTGCTTGCCGAAATACGCTATAGACAGGGTAGGTTGCTTGGCCGGATGGAATTGCAGGGGTTCCGGCTTGGTCATCTTCAGGAAGAGGCCAATCTGGTTACCCTGACGGCGGAAATCGTTAAATCCAGCGCCATTGAAGGCGAGACGCTGGAGTCCGAACAGGTTCGCTCATCCATTGCCCGCCATTTAGGAATGGATGTTGGCGGAACTCCACAGGTTGCGCGCCACATCGACGGCATTGTTGAAATGATGCTCGATGCCACCAAAAACCATTTGAACCCTCTGACGGAAGACCGGTTGTTCGGATGGCATGCCGCCCTCTTTCCAACGGGTCGCAGTGGAATGCGCGATATAACCGTTGGTGCGTGGAGGCCACCGGAAGCCGACCCGATGCAGGTTGTTTCCGGCTCTATGGGACGGGAGAAAGTTCATTTCGAAGCTCCCGGTGCAGAAAGGCTCCAAGACGAAATGACCGCCTTTCTTGATTGGTTCAATGCACCGTCTGAAACAGATCCGGTTGTAAAAGCAGCCATCGCCCACTTTTGGTTTGTAACCATCCATCCCTTCGCGGATGGCAATGGCCGGATCGCGCGCGCCATAGCGGAAATGGCACTGGCACGGGCCGATGAATCATCGGAGCGCTACTACAGCATGTCGGCACAAATTGAAGCCGAACGAAATGAATACTACGACCGTCTGAAAAACGGCCAACAGATGACGCTCGATATCACCCGCTGGATGGTTTGGTTTCTCGAATGCCTGGGACGCGCCATTCATGGAGCGCAAGATACGTTGGCCGCTGTCCTGCGCAAGACCCGGCTATGGGAAAAGGCCAACGCCCTATCCCTCAACGCCCGGCAGCACGCCATCATTGCCCGGTTACTGGATGATTTCAAAGGCAACCTCAACACCTCCAAATATGCTAAGCTTGCTAAATGCTCCCCGGACACGGCCTTGCGGGACATGCGCGGGTTGCTGGATATGGGGATTTTTATTCAAAACCCCGGCGGCGGACGCAGCACCAGTTACCGCCTTGCCGAACCGGATGAATAATACCATGCAACTTTGGTTTTGGAAATCCGGCTCAGCGAGCGACGGTTCTCAAGACCGATGCCGAAAGCGAATTCGAGAAATACCGGATCGTTCAGGATCGTCTTTTCGAGAGCGATTTTGACCGCATTATCAAGAAGCTGGATAGAAAATAAGGTCAGATGTCGTTGTGTCCAATACCCTCCATTTCCCGTCCGAGTTCCACCCAGATTTGTTTCAGCACATCGACGGCGGGGCCTTTGCCGTGGTCGATTACGGTTTTTCCGGCCATGAGCGCATCGTGGATATTCCGGTCGAACGGGATTTCGCCGATTACTCGGGAGTGCGCCTGCTCCGCCATTTTGTGGATGCGCTGGGCTTGTTCCGGGTTTAGATCCGCCTTGTTGATGACCACCGAGGTGGGTACGCCAAAGTGCTGGCAGAGTTTCAGGACGCGCTCGAGGTCGTGTACGCCGGAGACGGTTGGTTCGGTCACAATCAGAATCCGACTGGCGTTGGTGATCGAAGCAATCACGGGACAACTGGTTCCAGGAGGGCCGTCGGCGATGATCAGCGGATATTGCAATTCGGTGGCAATCCGCGCGGCGTGCTGGCGCACCTGGCTCACGAGCTTGCCGGAGTTTTCCTCGGCAATGCCGAGCCGCGCATGGACCATCGGGCCGCCTTCCGTGTCCGAAAGGTAGAGCTCGCCCGTCTGGTTTTCATAGCTAGTGATGGCTTTGGCCGGGCAGACGA
>JAOZKS010000174.1 GCA_029935255.1 Pontiella sp. | reverse complement strand
GAATGTGTGAACAGTGTAAGGTAATCAGGCGCAAAGGTGTGGTTCGCATCATTTGCACAAACCCGCGTCATAAACAGCGCCAAGGATAATCAAGGAGTTTATCAATGCCACGTGTACTCGGTATAGACATCCCCGGAAGGAAAAGGCTGGAATATGCCTTGCAATATATTTATGGAATCGGCCCCTCGCTCGCTAAGGAAGTGATCGTTAAGGCCAAGTTGGAAAAGGTGGTGAAAGCCGACGACCTTTCGGATGAGGACATCCAGCGTCTAGTCGCCGTTCTTCAGTCGGACTACAACATCGAGGGCGACCTTCGCCGCGAGGTTTCCGCTAACATTCGCCGTTTGATTTCGATCGGCTCCTACCGGGGTATCCGCCATCGCCGCGGCTTGCCGGTTCGAGGACAGCGCACCAAGACCAACGCCCGTACCCGCAAGGGTGCCAAGCGCACCGTCGGTGTGGTTCGTGGTAAAGAAGCGCGTTCCGCTGTCAAAGCCGCCACCAACTAGGGCAGGGCCACCGCTTAAATAAGGAATAGATTCATGGCAGAAGAAAAAGTTGAAGTAGAAGAAAAAGTGGCCGAAGAAGCCGCACCTGTTGCGGCCGATGAAAAGCCCGCCAAAGAGGCGGCTCCCGTCGAAAAAAAGGCCGAAGCTCCAAAAAAAGAAGCTCCGAAGAAAGAAGCTCTGAAGAAAGACGCTCCGAAGAAAGAAGCTCCGAAGGCGGATGCGCCAAAAGCGGACGAGGCTGAAGACCAGCGGCCCAAGCTGGCCACTGCGGCCGAGCTGCTGGCCGATGCTAAAATCGAGCCGATCAAGCGTCGCAAGGGTTCGAAGAACGTTCCTTTTGGAATTGCTTTCGTCAAGACCACGTTCAACAACACCATTGTTTCTATCACCGACATGCGCGGTAATGTGATCTCCTGGAGCAGCGCGGGGCGCTGTAACTTCAAGGGGTCTCGCAAGAGCACGGCCTTTGCTGCAACCACCGTTGCGCAAGAAGCCGCCCGCGGTGCGATCGGTCATGGCATGACGGAAGTTGAGGTTCGTGTGCAGGGACCGGGGGCCGGACGCGAGTCTGCGGTGCGTGCCATCCAGTCGGCGGGATTGTCGATCTCGACGATTAAGGACACCACAGCCATTCCGCATAATGGATGCCGCCCGCCGAAGCGCCGCCGCGTATAGATTTTTTTTTAAAAGCAAATACAACTAAAACCATACGAGCCGGTTAATGCCCGGTTCTGGGAGGACAGATTATGGCTACAAGACTCGGTCGTTTCGAAATGCCGAAACAGGTTGCTAAGGATGATTCGGTTTCCACCGACACCTATGGCAAATTCTACGCAGAACCTTTTGAAGCAGGCTATGGCCGCACGATGGGCAATTCGCTCCGTCGTGTGTTGCTTTCCTCGCTAGAAGGAACCGCGGTTTCATCCATCAAAATCAAAGGGGCTCCGCATGAATTCTGTAGCCTCGATGGTGTGGTCGAGGATGTAACCGACATTATTCTAAACATCAAGCAACTTCTCTTTAAGAGCTATTCCCGCGAAACACAGGTCGTGAAAATCAAGGTGGAAGGGCCGGGTGAAGTTACGGCGGGTGACATCGTGACGGGCGAAAATATTGAAGTGCTCAATCCCGATTTCCAAATCTGCACCTTGTCGGAAGACGGCGTGTTTGAAGCGGAAATGGAAATTCGCATTGGGCGCGGATACTGCCCGGCGGATCTCAACAAGAAAGAGAACCAGGAAATCGGCGTTATTCCGATCGACTGCCTGTTCTCCCCGGTTCGGCGCGTCAAATATTCGGTGGAAAACACCCGCGTGGGTCGTCGTACCGACTACGACAAGCTCGTGATCGAAATCTGGACCGATGGCCGTGTCAGCCCCGACGACGCGCTGACCATGTCCGCCGCCATCCTTCGCCATCATCTCGATGTCTTCGTCAGCTACGACAAAGACCTCATCGAGTTCGAGGAAAGTGAAAAGCAGATTGACCTTGAGAAGGAAGAGTTGCGCAAGAAACTTAACATCAGCGTAAACGAAATCGAACTGAGTGTTCGTGCTGCGAACTGCCTGAACAACGCCAACATCACCACCGTTGGCGAACTTGCGCAGAAGACTGAAGCGGAAATGCTCAAATACCGTAACTTCGGTAAGAAGTCGCTGAACGAAATCAAAGCGAAGATTCTCGAAATGGGGCTATCGCTTGGAATGACCTTCGATTCGGATCTGCTGCGTGCGCCGATCATCGAAGACTAGTTTAATTAATATCCAGAGGTTGGAACAATGAGACATCGTAAAAAAACTATAAAGCTTGGTCGCACCAGTGCGCACCGCAGTGAGTTGCTTGCAAACTTGGTTTGCGCCCTCATCGACAACAAGCGGATCAAAACCACGCTTCCGAAAGCCAAGGCTGCACGCAGCCTTGCCGATAAAATGGTCACGCTGGGCAAGAAGGGTTCGCTGGCGAACCGTCGTCAGGCGATCTCCACGTTGAAGCAGAAAGATTCCGTTAAGGAACTCTTCGACAACGTGGCTCCGGCGTTTGCCGACCGGGAAGGTGGGTACACCCGCATCGTCAAACTTGGACGCCGCATCTCTGATGGCTCCGAAATGGTGTTGCTCGAATGGGTTGATTCCATTACAGCTCCGGTTGCTGAAGCCGCAGCCGAGTAGTCAAAACCTTGTTTGATGCAAAGCCCCGTTGCCATAAGGTTCTGGGGCTTTTTTGTTTATGTTCAGGAGCGTTATAAAATCCCTAATATTAGTACTGATTTAGATTGCGGAAAAATGGGGAGTTGCTAATTTCTGCGCAGATTTTTTCAACAGGAGTAAAGAATCGAGTGAAACAGGGAAACGAACCCATGAGTAGAAGCACATTCATTCAGCAGATTATTGATTCCGCAAAAAACAGAAAAAGCACGATCGTGTTGCCCGAAGGAGACGATGAACGTGTGCTTGAAGCCGCAAATATCATCAATCAGGAAGGCATTGCGTTGATTATCCTGCTGGGCAACGAACAGCAGGTTTCCGACTGGTACGCGACCAAGGGCTACAACCTCGAAGGCATTACCGTCATCAATCCTGAAACCTCCAATCACCTTCAGGAGTATGCAGAAGCCTTCTACGAACTTCGCAAGGCGAAAGGCATCACCCCCGAACAGGCGCTCGAAGCCGTTGGGCAAGTTAACTATTTCGGCATGATGATGATGCATGCCGATGCCGCGGATGGCTTGGTTTCCGGTGCGGCCCACTCTACCGCCGACACCGTCCGCCCTGCGCTTCAGATCATTAAATCCGCAAAAAAGGGCGCAACCGTCTCTAGTTTTTTCATCATGGACGTTAACGATAAGACCTTTGTTTTTTCCGACTGCGCCTTGGTGGAAAATCCGACCGCCGAACAGCTGGCCGACATCGCGGTTGACAGCGCGGTCTCCGCTCTGGCCTATGATATTCCGCCGAAGGTTGCGCTGCTTTCCTATTCCACCTATGGCTCCGGCAAGAGCGAGATGGTTGAAAAGGTTTCCAAAGCCGTGGAATTGGCCAAGCAGAAGGTCGCCACAGAACATGCTGGAAAGGGCATTGTTATCGACGGCGAGCTACAGGCCGATTCGGCCATCGTTCCGGGCGTCGCAGAGAAGAAAGCTCCCGACAGTCCGCTTGGAGGCGAAGCCCGTGTGTTGATTTTCCCCGACCTTAATGCGGCGAACATTGGCTACAAACTGGTTCAACGCCTTGCCGGAGCAGGGGCCTACGGCCCTGTTCTTCAAGGGTTGAACAAACCAGTCAATGATCTCTCGCGCGGGTGTTATGTCGAGGACATCGTCGGCACCGTTGCTCTTACCGCCTTGCAGGCAGAACACTAACCTTCAGGAACCCCCATGAAGATTCTCGTACTCAACTCCGGTTCATCCTCGATCAAGTTCAAGCTCTACGAGGTGAACACCGAAACCGATTATTTCCACGCCCTTTGCGAGGGGCAGGCCGACCGCGTGGGTATCTCCGGCTCAACCATTGTTCGCCAATGCACCGGATGCTGCAAGGAACGCCAGTTTATCGACCTGCCGAACCATAAGGTGGCCATCGATGAAATCCTGAAGCTGTTGCTTGAAAGCAAGCATGGCTTGCTCAACAGCCTCGAAGACCTTTCTGCTGTGGGCCATCGTGTCGTGCACGGCGGTGAGGATTTCACCGGTTCCGTGCGGGTCGACCGCAAAGTCATTAAAGCGATCGAGCGAAACTCAATGTTGGCGCCATTGCACAATCCTCCGAATCTGATGGGCATAAAGGCCATGCAGTCGTTGCTACCTGATATGCCGCAAGTCGCTGTATTTGATACGGCGGTCCACCAGAGCATGCCGAAAAAGGCCTACATGTACGCCCTTCCGCGCATTCAGTATACCAATTACAAGATCCGTAAGTATGGGTTCCACGGGACCTCTCATGGTTACGTTGCAGAGAAGGCCGCAGAAGAGCTCGGGAAGCCGCTTGCAGCGCTTAAACTCATTACGTGCCACCTTGGCAACGGCGGTTCGCTGGCGGCCTTTATGGGCGGAATATCGGTGGATACCTCGATGGGCTTCACACCGCTCGATGGTATCATGATGGGAACCCGTTCCGGCTCGCTCGACCCCTATATTCCACTTCACATCATGGAATCACAGGAGCTCACCCCCGCACAGGTCAGCACCATGATGAACAAGCAGGGTGGATTGCTCGCCATCGCCGGAAAGAGCGATATGCGCGACATTGTCGAAACCGCCGCCACGGGCGACCAAAACTGCCTCGATGCCATTGAAATGTTTTGCTATCGCATCCAGAAATTTATTGGAAGCTATGTTGCCGCCATGAACGGGGTTGATGGCATCGTCTTTACCGCCGGGGTAGGTGAAAACAATCCCGGCCTGCGCAAACAGATCCTCGAAAACTTTACCTTCATGGGCTTGGAAGTCGACGACACACGCAACGAGGCCAACGAAACACGGATCTCTACGGATGCCTCTAAAGTCGTTGCACTCAAGATTCATACCAACGAAGAGCTCGTCATCGCCCTCGACACCTATAATCTAATCAAAGGTTAGATTGGCCACAGAAGAACTCGGGTTTCACGTTGGAGGGAAGGGGAAATATTTCCAATCCGCGTGAATCTGTGTTTATCTGTGGTTTCACTTTATGGAGGGTAGAAATGTCCGAAAACAAATTAAAAAAATCTAGCGCATATATCTGGTTCGATGCCGAGTTTACCTCGCTTGAACTCGACCAAGCGCGTCTCTTGCAAGTCGCCGTAATCATTACCGACACCAATCTCCAGCGTATGGCCTCGCCGGAAGCCGACCTCAACCTCTGTATCCGACTGGAAGAAGGGGAGTCGGTCAGCCCGTGGGTGGCTGAAAACCTGCCGAAGCTGGTGGAGCAATGCCGCACCGACGAAGCAGTGACGCTCGACGAAGCCGACCTTCAAATCGCCGCGTTACTTGACCAATATTGCAGTACGCCCTGCGAAGAGATGGCTGACCGCCCTGTACTTGCTGGAAACAGCGTGCATAACGACTGGTTTCTCATGCGAAAATTTCTTCCACATTTTGGAAGCCGCCTGCACTACCGTCTACTCGACGTATCCACTCTCAAGATCCAGTGGCAGGATTGGCAGGAGCAAGAACCCTTCGATAAGGAAAGCGTCGAGCAGTTGAACCACTATTTCCCCGGCGGCGGCATCTCGACGGCCAACGCCCACGACGCCCTCTTCGATAT
>JAOZKS010000173.1 GCA_029935255.1 Pontiella sp. | reverse complement strand
AGACTTCATCCAAATCGACGACAAACACATTGGTCTTGCCATTGCGGATGTCAGCGGGAAAGGCGTAGGCGGGGCGCTCATGATGGCCGTATGCCGCAGCGTGTTGCGCGTGAACGCACCCAACCTATACGACCCCGCCACCATGCTTTCCATACTGAACGAAACGTTGAGCAGCAACCTCGCCGAGGACATGTTCATCAGCATGCTCTACATGGTGCTTAACCTCGAAACCCACCAGCTCAGCTTTGCGCGGGCGGGCCACGAAGCCCCGATCCTTCTACGCAGCGGCGAATCTAAGTCTGAACAACCCGAGCCCGCCGGCATAGCCATCGGACTCGTCGGAAACGACCTCTTCGCAAGCGCCATTGAAACCCGCAACATCACGCTCCATTCCGGCGACCTCGTCGTCACCTACACCGACGGCATCACCGAAGCCATGAACTCCGAAGAGGAAGAGTGGGGAATCGAAAACCTCGTCGAGACGGTCGAGGGAATGGCCGACACCTCCGTGCACGATCTACTCGACCACATTCGCCAAACCGTCCTCACCTTCGTCGGCAACAACCGCCAGTACGACGACATGACCATGCTCGCCCTCAAGGTCAAATAGCTTTTCAACCAAGCGGATACTTAACGCCCAGCAACTTGGCGACCGCCCGGTTGAACGCCTTGCGCTCTTCACGGACGGTTTGCATTACGGCGGCGGTGCGGTTTTTGAAATAGTCCCAGTCGAGGCCGAGCGGCGCACCCAGATGGGTCTTCAGCTGTAGCGCTTCGGTCGGATCGATGTTTTCAAGCTCGTGGAGGTTTTCTTTCACATGGTGATAGGCATCGCGAAAAGGCACGCCCTCGGCCACCAGTTCCAACGCGCGATCCGTGGCGAACACATCGGGTGTGAAGCCTCCGATCAGTGCCTTTTTATTCACCTTCGTGGCCTTGACCATCGGTGCAAGAATCCGCAGGCATGCGCGCGTCGTGGAAAGGCCTTCCATGAAGAGTTCCTTGGCTTCCTGCAAATCGCGGTTGTATCCGGTGGGCGAGCCTTTAATCAAATCGTACACACCCAACTCAGCCGCCTTAACGCGCGAGGCCTTCGCCCGAACCAGCTCGCAGACATCGGGATTCTGTTTCTGCGGCATGATCGAACTGCCCGTACAGAATTCGGAAGGGAGTTTGAAATAGTCAAACTCCGGCATCGTGAACAGCATGAAATCCTGCGCCAACCGCGAAAGCGTCAGCATCACCTGGCTCATGGCTCCCAACACGATGGACTCCATCTTTCCGCGTCCGTTGTTGGCATAGAGCACGTTATGGGTCGGACGGCTGAAACCCAGCAGATCGGACGTAAGCTTCCGGTCAATCGGTAGCGGCACACCGTAGCTGGCGGCGGAACCGAGCGGGCATTGGTCGTTGAGTGCATAGGCATTGATCAGCTGAACACAATCGTCCAGCAGGCTCTCGGCATGAGCCGTGGCCCACAGGCCAACAGAGGACGGCATGCCGGGCTGCATATGTGTTCTTCCAACCATCGGAACCGCTTCATGCTTTTTTCCGAAGGCGGTAAGCGCAGTCACCAATGCGGTGGCCTCTTCGAGGGTTTGGAGAATTTGTTCCTTGGCATAAAGACGCAGGTCGACGGCAACCTGATCGTTCCGGCTGCGGCAGGTGTGGATCTTCTTGCCCAGGTCGCCCAGCTTTTTCGTGAGCGTCCGCTCGACGGCCAGATGCACATCCTGATCGGCCAGCTTGATCTTAAATCTGTTTTTCTGTGCCAGCCCGATAATTTCAACCAGCCCGGCAATCACCTGTTTGCGTTCGGGTTCGGTAATGAGCTTCGGCTTCACCGGCATTTTTGAAAGCATCGTAACGTGCGCGGCAGTGCCGATGCAGTCCATCGTGATCAACGCATAGTCGAGTTCGACATCCCGCCCGGCGGTAAACGTCAGCACTTCGTTGTTGATGCTTCCAACCGTGGTTTTTTGCTTTGCCATAATTCTACCTCGCTTAAAAAGAAGGGAAGTTTAACCACGAATGAACATGAATGAACACGAATAAATCCCATTCCGGGAAATTCATTACTTCAGACGGCCCGTGGATTCGAGAATGAGGGTCACGGGGCCGTCGTTGAGCAGCTCGACCTGCATGTCTGCCCCGAAGATTCCCGTCTTTGGGGGGAAGCCGAGTTTTCCCAGCGCCTGGACATATTCATTGAACAGCGCTTCGCCCTGCTCGGGCCGGGCGGCTTCGATGTAGCTGGGCCGGTTGCCCTTGGTGCAGTTGCCGTAGAGGGTGAATTGGCTGACGGCCAAGACCTGCCCCCCAACGTCTTGAACCGACCGGTTCATCTTGCCCGCTTCGTCTTCAAAGAGACGGAGTTTAGCTGTTTTATTCGCGAGGTGGTGGGCATCAAAAAGGGTGTCGCCGAGCGACACCCCTGTCAGAACCAACAAACCCGGTCCGATTTCAGAAACCCGTGTTCCATCCACCGTAACCGAGGCTTGCTTTACGCGCTGGATCACCAGCCTCATGGTTATTCCGTGATGTGCGAGACGCGGAAGGCCGGGAGACGGTTGAGCGCGGCCGCCACTTCGTAGCGGCGGGGACGTGCCAGATCGCCGCGGACATCGCGCACGAGGGCGTTGAGACCTTCATTGCTGAGATCGCGGTCGACGAGGTCGAGAATTTCACGCATCGGATAGCCTTCGTCCATGTAGCGGAGCTTGGCGTAGTACAGCACAAACCCTACGGCGCGTGCCTGGTCGGCATCGGCAATTTGCTTAATCGCGTTGAGATCAACAATGGAACGACCGAACTGCAGGAAGTCGGTGCTATCGGCATAGATGACGAGGTCTTCGCGGCCTACGCTCGGATCGATCGAGCTCGGCATGATCCAGCGGGAACGGCTGAGCATGCTTCCCAGGTTTACCTGATCGTTCGCGACCGACGAGGGCACGATTTCCAGCGCCTTGGCTTCTTCGGTGATGTCCGTGACGCGGAAGTCTTCCACTTTCAGGATCTTGTCTGCAATCGGAATGAATTCCGCCACCAGACTACTTCCGGCAACAATCATTGAAATACCGAGTTCGTCAACCAGTTGGCGGGCACGTGCGGCAAGGGTGTTGCGCGAAGACTCGCCGAGCAATGAACTCACGCGGGTGTCGGCGGAAAGGAAGGTGGAAGAGGAGCTATGCTCGTCGAAGACCAGCACGCGTGCACCGGCTTCCAGCGCTTCGACGGTCGAAGCGGCTTGCGAGGTGAACGAACCTGCGGACTTGGCCGAATAGGAGGTCGGGTTGCCTCCGTCGGGAAGGCCGATGGCGAAGGCCGAGATATCCACCTGCTGGATGGAGCGGCCCACTTCGGAGCGAATATTCACGGCATCGGCCACCGTGACCACACTTTCCCGGCCATCGCCGGGGACGTGGTTGTAGATGCCTTGCGTAATGGCATCCACCAGATCAACGCGGCCACTGTTGGATTCGCCGAGGATGAGCGTCAGACCATTCGGAATACCCAGCCCCCGTACGGCACCGCCATGCGGCACTTCGACTTCATCGATCAGGCTTTCATCGATTTCGATCGGGATAAGGCGCTCGTAGTCAGGAACGTCTTCGCCGGCGATACGGGTGATCAATGCACCTTCGCCGACAAAACTCACCTGGCCACTGGCACCGAGATACTGGCGCAGGCGGTCGGAGTCTTCCATGCTATTGACAAACCGGTCGGCTTCTTCGGTATCCAGGTTGCAGTAGAGCAACCCGTTGCTCACGATTTCCGGAAGGTCTTCAAAGAAAATGTGCTGTGCCATTTCGCCGTCGATCGAAACCACCGCCTCGTTGTCGATGATGATTTGCTGGATCGGCAAGGTGATTTGGATGCGGACTTCAATGTATTCCTTGGTCAGCTGAAGCGCATTGCGCGGCAGGATCGTTTGGCTGGGCGACGAGGCGTGGATATGGCGGCGCGCAACCCCGTTGTGATCATAGTTGGCCGTCGCATCGATATTGGCGGACAGGCGGCGTAGCAGGAGATCCTCCATGGCCGTACGGCGAACCGGCGAATCGAAGAGGTATTCAGGAATCTCGGCGATGGTTTGCGGAACACGAATGCTAAAAACGGGCAGCTCCGACTCTTCAGCCTCGAGATCGATCTTGGCGCATTTGATGACGTAGCGGCTGAAGTCAAAATCACCAACGAGTTGCTGGTATTCGGAAATCGGCTGGCCGTCCAACTCTGTTAATAGGGTATAAAATTCCTTCTTATCCTTCATAGTCCACTATTCCTTCACTTTACGTTATTCAAAACAATCCGAACCAAAATTCATAATTGACCAACTACTGTGCCTGTTTCGCACCCTTTTTGGAAGCGGTCTTTTTATCCTTTTTAGAAGCCGTTTCCTTTGGTTTATCGGCCGAGGCATCCTTCTTATAGCCTGAACTGCGATAGTCCGTTTCGTAGAACCCCGACCCCTTGAAAAGAATTCCCGCACCCGCACCAATCAAACGCTTCACCTTCCCCTTGCACTCCGGGCAGGACGACAGCGGATCGGCAGACATGCTATGGAACGCCTCGAAGGCGTGTCCACAATCGGAACATTCATAATCATACGTCGGCATGGCAATCCTTTCTCAACCTCAAAAAAACCAACGGAATGTACCCGATTCCGCCTTATTGTCAAAATCATTCTGGACAAGGCCTTCCGTACCATTAGTCTGTTTGTCCAACCTACGGAGACCCATCCATGAATTTTGAATTTGCCACCGCCCAACGTATTGTTTTCGGATCAGGAAAACTCCGCGAACTTCCCTCCCTCATTGAAGGAATGGGGCGGCGCGCCGCCTTCGTGACGGGTTCCAGCGCAGAGCGCATCATGCCGGTATTCCAAGCGCTGAAAAAACAGGGGGCCAACCCCGCCGCCTTCAGCATCAAAGGCGAACCCACCACCGAACGTATCGCCGAACTGGCTCGTCAAGCACGCGAACAGGGTTGTGATTATGTGATTGCCCTCGGCGGCGGAAGCGTGATTGATGCCGGAAAGGCCATGGCCGCCCTGCTCACCAACACCCGGGATCTGATGGACTACCTCGAAGTGATTGGAAAAGGTGAACCCTTAACCGAAAAACCCGCCCCCTGCATCGCCATCCCCACCACCGCCGGAACCGGTGCGGAGGTCACGCGGAACTCCGTACTGCTTTCCACCGAACACAAGGTCAAGGTCAGCATGCGGCATCCGGGAATGCTGCCCACCCTCGCCCTGATCGATCCCGAGCTAACCCTCTCCATGCCCCCGGAGGTAACCGCCAGCACCGGACTCGATGCCTTCATCCAACTCATGGAAGCCTTTGTATCGATCAAATCCAACCCGTTAACCGACGGCCTTTGCCGCGAAGGACTTCGGAAAGCGGCCCGCTCCCTGCCCCGCGCCTACGTGAAGGGCGACGATCTCTCTGCCCGCGAAGACATGGCGTTGGCCAGTCTCTTCGGTGGATTGGCGCTCGCCAATGCCGGCCTCGGTGCCGTACACGGATTTGCCGGACCACTCGGCGGCATGTTCTCCGCCCCGCACGGGCTCCTCTGCGCCACATTGCTTCCCGCCGTATTTGAAGCCAACATCCAGGCCCTGGAAGAGCGCGCCGCCGAAAGCCCCGCTCTTGAAAAATACCGCGAGGTTTCGCGCATTGTCACCGGCAGCAGGAATGCCTCCCTCGACGACGGCCTCCGATGGATCAAAAGCCTCTCCATGCAAATGTTCGTGCCCGGACTCGAAGACTTCGGCATCGCCGAAACCGT
>JAOZKS010000172.1 GCA_029935255.1 Pontiella sp. | reverse complement strand
GATAACCCAAAATTAAACCTACCCTCATCTGCATAAACCTGCCGAAAATATATGTAATTATTAAAATCCATTCCCGATTCTTTTAATAGATCCTTTGACTCGCTAGCAAAATCGGTTTTCGATATGGCGGTCAGGCGTTCTGACAACGATAAATCATCCTGCGCCATAATACTCCGATAGGTTCCCACTGCGTTGACAATCAACAGCCCAAGTCCTAGACCAGTAATAAATATCCATCGAGGCATCGTGATTCGGCGCACAAACCACAAGCTAACTAAAACATAAGCCGCAAGGTCCATCATCCCTGATCTACGACCCGACACAACCGCAGCCTCCAGCATCATGAGTAAACTGGGAACAACAAAGATTAGTAACTGGGGGGCAAGCCATTTCTTTTGGCTTAAATAGATGATCCACAGGATCAAAAACCCAATCTTAAACACGTTGGCCAAAAAGAGGTATTTAACCGTAGCGCCCGACCATTGCGTCTGTGCGAGCATTTCCTCTGGGAGGGAATTCAACTTCCACTGGAAGAAAAAACCGGCCATACACAAAAAAGCCCCTGCCCATACGAGTTTGCGAATATCAAACGTATAGTCCAGCCACGATCGCCTCTCGGGGTTTTTCTTTTTCGCCAGATAAAATCCGATCCACAATGCTAAGGTACAAAGCGTTGCAAATAACATACCCCCAGCATAGGCATTATCTGGATAATTACCGCTATTTGCATACCCCCCGACCGACATGGGGAAAAACCAACCCAATGCCAGAATGCCCATCCAAAAAGGAGATTCATAAATTCTTCCCTTTTCCCCCAATAAACACACCGATACCATCAAGACATTTACCAAACCGTACAAAATGAGAGAAATCAGGTTCATATTTACCCACAACAATGTTGTTGAGATTTATATTTGGCTAGGGTTTATCAAACGACAATAAAAAGATCCTGCCGCAAACAATAAAGAAAAAGGGGTAGGCACCTTACTCAACCGACCGCAATATATTGGGGTCGGCGTGAAGAAACGACCCCTCCCAAAGGCAACATGTGGCAGGCGGTTGAGCAAAATGTATAGGCCTTTAAGGAAAAATACTCTACTGAATTCCAAGACATCCAAGCATATTAACAATATACAAGAATGCCGTGCTACAGGCCCCTTAGAACCGCCAGAATCGCAACATGCTAAACCTCGAGGTGATCTCTCCCAGAAAAACACAGCACAATAAAGTGACTCCAACAATCGGGAAAAGAACCCATGTGCTATTCCCCAATAATTTAACACATACGATGCTAACCAGAGGCATGATTATGGGTGCATGCCATACGTAGATCGCAGATGAATATTCCCCGAGCTTTGTCCTTACAGCATACCTTGCCAGCAAGGGGACTCGACGGAAGGCCCTCCAAAGCAGATATGGAACCACCACATATCCAACGATCAGATTCCGGGTAACAAGAACCGCAGCTATAACAGGTAACAAGCACAGCATCCCGACCCATAGTTCCCCTAGATTTTTATGGGCACTTGCCATTCCGAAAATATATGAAAACCCATACAACGGTATTAACCCCAGCTCAGGGCCATAAGCTCGACTCAGCCCTGCGAACCCATAGAAAACAGGTAAAATAATCCCGGAAATTAGAAATATGTATTTTGTAGACAGCAACCTGTTTAACAGAGTCACCCCAACCGATATCACAAATAGATAATACAAAAAAATAGAATTGGGGCCCTACCGGCACCAAAATAAAATCCAGCACATCACCTATGTTTTCGGGAATCGGTGACTTCCAGTCAAACCGTCCTGTCAGGTATAGTCCACACCGAATCACCCTGTAGGTGATACTAAAAACCACACACGGAACAACTAGTCTTATAAACCGTTTATGTATATACCGCCTCGCTTCCTCTATATTTTTAATTTCCTTGGCCAACAATCCTGAACAAAAAAAGAATGCAAGTACGCACCATCCTAGAATGATCTGAACAACTCTGATGAAATCCATGGCTCCATCACTAAACCGACTTTCAAAAGACATGTGGGCAACCATAACACCGATTATAGCTACCGCCTTTACGGCATCAATTTCAAGAAACCTCATTCAGACCTCTCCAGAGCTACTTTCCCTGTGCGGCTTATTTCCAGCTAATGCCGCTACAATTGCCTTTAATGCCCCCCTGCTCTCCTTTTCCCTTACAAGTACCTCTAGGCTGAACAACACAGCAATCGCCACAGAGCAAACTCCGGTCAATGTTAGATGCTTGTTGCCCATGAAAAAATATTGAAAGATAAATAAAAGCATAACCAGACAGCCGGGGATGTAGCATTTGAATAGCCGGATCCAAGGGATATCGAGCATCTTGACGACAAAGTACGAGAGGAAGAAGGTCCGCTGGAGAATCAGGCTGATGCCCGTGGCAATAATCACTCCTGTGAGCCCAAAACCATAAAAAACCGCTAAAAGAGACAGGGAAACATTCATAGCCCCACTTATCAGGTCTGAAATTCCTAAATAGTGCATTTTATTAAAGGCGGGAAAGACTCCCCAAAGAGCCTCCCTTGCCAGCGTGAGAGGAAAGTGCAATAGCATAAGAACCAAAAACAGATGATACTGTCTATACTCAACCCCCATCCATAGTTCCAGCAACCATCCGCCAAGAATCATGATGAATCCACTGGCAAATATGGCCACAATGCTAAACAGGCGACTAAACAACATTGCTGTCTCCTGAATGCGCTCGATACGCCCTTGTGCATAGTCAATCATGAAGACGGGCATGATTAGATATGAAATATTTTTTGCAATCTGTTGGACAAAGTTAGGCCAAATCAACAAGGCGGCGCATACTCCAGCCAGCTTTGGATCCACGAACCGATTAACGATCCAGACATCCGTCTTTAAAAATAAAATTTGACCGAGCGTCGCCACAATACTCCAGCCCGCCATGTTCATCACGGGCTGCACCCACTTCCAAGCAATATGCTTGCGCTGAAAAATAAGTTGGCTCGCAATTTTTCGGTAAACAAGAAAGGTTGCAATAAGACTCAAGATTGCCAACCCCAGATCCACCACACCAATAATCCAAAGCCTAGGCCCAATGCTTGAAATCAAGCCAAACAAGAGGAGCAACCTCAAGATTTGGCTGAGCATTTCTAGTTTTATTCCGATGTCGAGACGGTTTGACGCATAGATTGGTGTGCCCAGCACCCCGAGGAGCAACGACAGCAAATAGGCCACAATATTACACGCAACCAATATTCGGAAATCAAAGCTTTGCTCTGGGGGAAAATCAATCAACCAGTGTAGCTTCCACAAGCCAAATGCAAAAAAAGGTAGCTGGAAAACAACCAAGACAATATTGGCAATAATTGCTGTGGAGAAAATTTGATTGGCTTGCTCCTCGTCGTTTTTGTTGAGCGCAATATTCAGGAAACGAGCAATTGATCCACCAATACAGCTAGAAATGAGACCCACATATTGAGTTAGAAAACCAGCCAGAGCGATCAATCCATATGTTCCTGACCCGTATTGCCTAATCAAGAAAGGGATAAAGACAATACCTGACAAGGTAAAAATACCAAAGCGAAACGCAGTGAATACTCCGTTTTTCGCAACCCGTTTAACACTGCTATCTGACTTGAATTCAGCCATAGGGATAAAATAGTTTATTTCTTATGATAAAAGGATTATATGATGACTATTTTGCAAGTTTGGGAGGTGGATGAACGTAAACGACCAAGATTCGCGCCCCTAACCACACCGCAAAGAACTACATCCCCGCGCAATGGGAAGCGAACTATAATGCTAAATAGAGATGTTACACTAACGGATAAATACAACCGATGGGATTGAGATTTTAAACTGCGGATTAAAGTAAGGAGTTACAGACAAACAGGCTCCCCAAATTGAAGACACTACCATCCCTTCCTTATTTAAATGAGCTTAACGGGTGCCATTCGGGCAGCATGGATCCCAGAAATCAGCGCTGGCGGTTAACCGTAAAACTTCTATTTGTAACCCACGCAGCCGAGGTATCATCATATACCTCAAATACAAATCTATAGGCATGATTTGCAAGCCCCGGAACAATCAGTTCTTCTGTTATGTTCAGTTCTCCCAGATTTCTAAACTCGCCCGTTCTTGGGTTCTCGGGAGTACCTAAATCCTCAACGGTAGCCCGAACTCGTGAACCAGATTCAAATATACTCAAATCGACGAGAACGGCTCCATCTCCATCTGAAAACTGTACCCCGGAAAAATATACAGTGATCTGCTTCGTCTGCCCCTCGCCAGTCACGGTAATAACCGCTTGGCTTCCTGCCGCAGGCGCAGCATCTGATTCAAGCTCAAAAGAGAGCACATCTTGGCTATTTTCATCAGGAATGGATCCGCTTGACTTTAAGAGCCGCAACCATGAATTGGTTGTACTCGCACTCCAGTCCATTGGTGAGGTGCCGCTATTCCATATTGGCACCTCACCTGTAGCCGTTCCGCTACCGCCAATATTAATCATGCGAATCGGCAACTCCAGCACTCCGCTCGGAAGGGTTCCGGCATAGCTCGCAGAAACCCCTGTCCACGTATTCCCACGAAGAGCCACCGTGTTCCCGTTGGCAATAGACCAGCCAACACTGTTCGCTGAATGGAGGATGTTATTGATCCATATTTGGTTCGCCAACTCCGTACTGTCCATAACGACGGTTGCCGCATTTACTACGGTGTTATCCTGCCAGACGGAAATATTTCCTGCATCAGCCAGATCAGCGGTTAGTGACGAGCTCAAAAAGGCATATAAAGCACCTGTTGAGTGATTTCCACGGAATACATTCCCAAGGAAAGTGACATCCACATCAGTAGGCGGATTAGAACTCGCATTGTTTCTGGTAATATCCGTACGACAATTCTCGAATCGATTGCTATATATAAAATTGAACATACTCTGACACATTGTACCGACATTTGCCTCGCCTTCAGACGACCCATAAGGCGTTATTGGAATAGCAGTTCGGAGTTCCGAGAAGGTATTATTTACTATGTCCATGTTGCCAGACGATCCCCACAAAGAAACTCCAGCAGATGCGCTGTGTTCATCTCCTGTTGCCGAGGGCTGTGCATCGAATTTATTCCCATATATCGCGTAATGGTCGCTAAGCTTTCCAAAATTTAAAACACTATCGCTATCTGGAAGTACCCGCCAAGGCTCTTCAAAGGTTACCACAGCTATTGTCGAATTAGAGGTTATAACAGAAGCTATGCGGCGACTTTGCCCGACTCCACGCCCCCCTACAATACTTGCAACCTGTAGTTTGCTGGATGATACCCCTAGCAAGACATCGTCTGGATCAAATACCATTTCGCTTGATGAAACACTTGCCGGGCTTCCGAAAAAGTAGGTTATCGGCCCCTCTAAAAGAAGCTGCTCGCCGGAGTTCTGATCTATAATATCTTTAAAGGCAAGCAGACCTACTGTTCCGTCCACAGGAATCGTACCCCAGCTATTAACAGCAACCAATACCGTATTGTTGGCCGCATCAGTGGTCTTGATTCGATGGGTCTTAACAGTCGTAACACTGCCCTCAACGAGGGTCAGCTCAACTTCACCGCCGCTCCAGGGGATACTATCATTTCCAAAGCCGTGATATTCATCTGGAATATCGGCACAGGTGATTAACTGATACCCACCGGAATATGCCCCCACCGTATTCACCACTAGATTAGAGACGAAAGGAGTCGGGATTCTAGCAATTAGATTCTGCGTTTCATTATTCGCGATGTAAGCATTCCGCGAATAGAGT
>JAOZKS010000171.1 GCA_029935255.1 Pontiella sp. | reverse complement strand
TGAATTTTATCAGCCAAAGCGGTGAACCCTATGCTTTGAGTCAACTGGTCTGTACCAAACACATCTTCCAAGTAGAGCGGATCGGTGGAAGTGAAGCTGAATCCGACGAGATTGACGCCGCCAGCCGGGGGAATATCGACTTTCTGAAAACCAAATGTTCCGAGCGTGACAACGGTCTGGGCGGATGCAAGCGAAACTGCGCCCAGCAACACAACTGCTATTCCTTTGCTTCGCTTCATATTGATCATCCCTACGCAGATCCAACCTTGTACTGAATTCATGTGAACTACAACGTATATAGATAAGTTGGATCCATTACAATTTTTTTTGCCGGATTATTTTCAAATATGAGAAAAACAAGGCCGTGCACTAGATAAGTAATGCTCCAAGCTTCCGACTCTGCTTCCTTTTGGATAGAGTGCGCGGATGATTTCACTTGATCCAACCCCGATCCCGCAGGCGGCAGAAACTACCGACCATTTTTTTGAGCCAGGAGGCCTGCTGGAGCAACACTGCACCTCAGACGGAATTGATTTCGAGATACGTCCCCAACAACAAAAAATGGCGCGGGCCATCGCTGATGCGGCCAACTTCAACCATCACCTCGCAGTGGAGGCAGGCACAGGAGTCGGCAAAAGTTTCGCCTATCTCGTCCCGCAAATCCTCACCGCGCTGGAACACGAAACCCGTTGTGTGATTGCCACCTATACGATCACCCTTCAGGAGCAGTTGATCCATAAGGACATTCCGTTTGTGAGCAAGGCGCTTGGCCGCGACTTCAAGGCGGTGATGGTGAAGGGGCGCTCGAATTATCTCTGCCTGCTTCGCCTGCAGCGGGCACGACGGAACGGGGGCGATTTGTTTGACCACACCAAGGAACAACAACTCGATGCCATCTACGCGCTCGCAAACAATCGGCAACTGGGCGACGGGAGTTTTCAGGAATTGGAGGAGCAGCCCGACCACGATGTTTGGGGGGCCGTTTGTGCAGAGCACGGCAATTGTCCTGGAAAGCGTTGCTCTTTCTATAAGGATTGCTACTTCATGAATGCACGCCAGAACATGATGGATGCGCAGGTGCTGGTGGTGAACCATTCCCTTTTCTTCGCGGAGCTTGCACTCCGCGCCGAGGGCGCGGCCATGCTGCCTCCCTATGGCTATGTCGTTTTCGACGAAGCGCATCAAATGGAGCAAGTCGCGTCGTCGCACCTCGGCATCCGCCTCTCGCTCTACCAGATTGAATACTGGCTCAACCGGATCCACTCCGACAAACGCCGAGGCATTCTGGCCGCGCTCAAGGATGGCAAGGGTACGTTCATGGCCGATCAGACACACGAGGCCGCCGGGCTGTTTTTTGAAAAGGTGAAGAGCCACTTTAAGCTCGGTCCGCAAAAAACCCAGCAACGCGTTTTTGAGCCGCCGCCGATCGAGACCGACCTCCCGCTCAAGATCACCCATCTCTGTAATCACCTCAAGACCGTCACGCAAACGACCGACAACGAGGATATACAGGCCGAAATCAAAAGCCTGCGCAACCGCGGGCTGGAATTGCGCGACACCGTCGAGGCCTTTCTGAAGCAATCGCTGGAGGGGCAGGTCTACTGGACGGAAATCCAAGGGCGACGGAAGCAGGCCGTACTTTATTCGGCACCGGTGGATGTCGGCCCCATCCTGCGCGAAATGCTGTTCGAGGAAATCCCGTGCGTGGTGATGACCAGTGCCACGCTGGCAGTCGGTAGCAACCTGGACTATTTTCGACATCGCATCGGTGCGGAGGAGTGTTCCGAATTACGCGTGGGCTCGCCCTTCGACTACGCCCGGCAAATGCAGATTCAGATTCCGGTGAACATGCCTCCCCCCGCTGCGACTCACTTCGAAGAGGCCGCAACCACGGCCATTAAATATTTCGTTGGTGAAAGTCGGGGTCGCGCGTTTGTCCTCTTCACCAATACGCGCTTTATGAAGAAGGTGGCGGACGAGCTGCGTTTTGATTTCGAACTCGATGGCTATGAATTTCTAGTGCAGGGAACGGGCATGCCCCCCAAGCGGATGCTGGAAAAATTCAAGGCCCACGATGCAGGCGTCCTCTTTGGGCTTGATCGGTTTTGGATGGGGGTCGATGTGCCGGGCGAGGCGCTGAGCAATGTGATCATTACCCGCCTGCCCTTCGCCGTTCCGGATCATCCGCTGATTCAAGCCCGCTTCGAGTCGATCGAAGCGCGGGGCGGCAATCCGTTCAAGGAATATTCACTCCCCGAGGCCGTGCTGAAATTTCGGCAGGGTGTGGGCCGCCTGATTCGCAGTGGCAACGATTTTGGAACCGTAACGATTCTCGACAGCCGTATTCGCAACCAATGGTATGGCCGACTCTTCCTTGAATCGCTGGACGAGTGTCCGGTCGAAGGCGTGGAAGTTCCCGATCTTGGAAACTAAAATTTCAGCGCCCCTCGTTTACAGGGAAGCGTTGATCAAACCATTGTGCCTCAGCAAGGCCTCTGTTTTTGGTTCTCGGCCGCGGAATCTTTTGAACAGTTCCATAGGATGAACGCTTCCTCCATTGGACAATACCGTTTCACGGAAGTGCATGCCTGCTTCAAGCACCGCGTCGACATCGTCCAACCCCACCTCTTCAAAAGCGGCAAAAGCATCGGCACTGAGCACCTCGGCCCATTTATAGCTGAAATATCCCGCCGCATAGCCCCCGGTAAAGATGTGCGTGAATGCACAGAGGAAACTGTTCTTCGGGTGCGACGGAGTCACCAGCAATTGGTCAAAGATACGTTTCTGTACATCCAGAGGTGTCTCCCCGCCTTCGGGATCGTAGCCATCGTACAGCTCTAGATCCACATTCAGATAGGCCAGCTGCCCGAGCATGGCGGTGCCGGCACGGAAGACGCGCGTGGCGAGAATCTTGTCGATGAGTTCATCCGGCATGGCCTCGCCGGTTTTGTAGTGCCTTGCCATCGCTTTGAGCGTGTCGCGGTGATAGCACCAGTTTTCCATGAATTGACTGGGTAGCTCGACGGCGTCCCACTCAACGCCGTGCGTGCCCGCCACGCCGGGTTCATCAACGGTGGTAAGCAACCCGTGAAGCCCATGCCCGAATTCATGAAACAGGGTCACCACTTCACCAAAACTCATGAGCGATGGGGTCTCGCCTATCGGCGGGGTGCTGTTACAGACCAGGTAGATGATTGGGTTTCGCACGCGGCCATCGACTCGTTTTCGCTGCAAGCCAATATTCATCCAGGCCCCGCCCTGCTTTTCCGAGGGACGGCTATATGGATCCAGATAAAATGCGGAAATCTCATTTCCAGATTCATCATAGACCCGATAGAAACGCACATCCGGATGCCAACGCTGAACACTGCCTGTATCCTCCTTGAAAGCAACCCGGAAGAGCCTCCCACAAAGATCGAAGAGTCCGCTAAGCACCTGTTCCAGCGGGAAGTATGGCCGCACCTGCTCGTCGGTATAGTCAAAACGATCCTCGCGCAGGCGCTCGACCCAAAAATTCTGGTCCCAGTGTTCGACTTCATAACCCGCGCCATTTTCGGCGGCAAAGGCCTTGGTCTCTTCGAAGTCCCGTTCGGCCACCGGGCGCGAAGCCGCCGCAAGCTCGTTGGCCATTTTGCGGACTGCGGGCACCCCGGACGCCATTTTGGTGGCGAGGCTGAGTTCGGCATAGTTTTCAAAACCCAGCAGAACCGCCTGTTCCGCGCGCAGCTTGATCAGCTCCACGATCAAACCGCTATTATCCAAGTCCCCGGAAGATGCCCGCGTGATTTGAGCCAAATACACCTCTTCCCGCTGCGCACGATTGCGGCTATGGCTCAGAAATTGCGCGACACTTGGTCCATCAAGCGTGATACGCCACGGCCCGGCCCCGATCGTTCCGGCACGCTCGGGATACGCATCGTTATAGGACTGCGAGGCCATGGATTGAAAATTAGAGGGCCAGCCTTCGGCATCTGCGCAATCAGTAATAATCAGCTCATACGCTTTTGTGGCATCGAGCACATGATTGGTGAATTCGGTGGTCAGCGTTGAAAGTGCATTGGCATTTTCGTTGAACCGTTCCTTTGCCTCGCCATCCAACCCCACGCCATTGAGCTCGGCACTCTGTATTTTTTTATCCAGCACCCGCTGCCGAGCCGGGCTCAAAGCCGCATGCTCCTCCGCCCCGCGCAATGCAACGAGTGCGTCGTAGACCGGGCGGCTTTGGCTTGCCCGCAACGACTCCTCAACCACTCTCGGGAGAACTTCCTCGTAGGCCTTGCGAAGTGCGGCGGAGTTCTTGACCGCATTGAGATGGCAAACCATCCCCCACGCATCTGAAACCGGCGACTCGATCGCATCCAGCCGATCCATTAACGCATCCCAGCCCGGTTCAATATTATTTTCCAGTTCGGCTAAGCCTGCCGCCATTCGATCAAGCAGCCGGGTAAGCGCAGGCACTACGTGATTCGGCTTAAAATCGGAAAACCGCAGTTCATCCGTAATATTCATCAGCGGGTTGTTTGATAAATCATCCATAACATTTACATTTTTCTGATTAACGCCTATATCCCGATTCCTTCGTAAATTTCGACGCTGTCCTTTGGTAATAGGCGGCGCCCGTCCACCACCACGGGAGATGCGCCCTGCCCTTGCAGGATTTCCGGGAGGGCGGAAAATTCCGGCCAGCGGGTCAGTAGCAACACGGCATCCGCATCGGCAACCGTTTTTTCGAGGCTGCCGCAATATTCAATCCCTGCCGATGGAAAAATCTTTCGGGCCTCTTCCTGCGCGACGGGATCGTAGGCCGCGACCACGGCGTTTTCGGCCATCAATTCCTGGACAATCGGGATGGCTGGCGATTCACGCATGTCGTCCGTTCCCGGCTTGAAAGCCAGGCCCAGCACAGCAATCTTTTTCCCGGCAAGCTGAGGGAAGTGTTTCCGCAACCGATCCATGACCTGAGCGGGCTGGTGCTTGTTGATCTCGATGACCGCCTTCAGCAGATCCATTCCCTCGCCCACCTTGACCCCATGTGAAATCAGGGCTTTCACATCCTTGGGGAAGCAGCTTCCTCCGAATCCGCATCCGGCCTCGAGGTAGGTCGTCATGGAGGGCTTGATTCGCCGGCCGTCGTTGAGAATCGGTGAAAACCGTTTGTCCAAATGAACACCGCCCATCACATCAAGCGCATCGATTCCTCCAATGGAAGCGCAAAGGTTTCCGATCTCGTTAGAGAAGGAAATCAGCGTGGCCAACAAGGAGTTGGCCGTGTACTTGATCATCTCCGCCGTCTTGTTGTTCGTCAAAACCTGATCGACCGCCGGGAAAGGAGCATAGGCTTCCGCCAGCTTTTCGCGGGTCCGGGAATCCATCCCGCCGAGCACAATCCGGTCGGGGTTCATGAAGTCGGAAATCGCTTCGCCTTCGCGCAAAAACTCCGGGTTCATCCCCACTCCGAAGTCGACCCCTGCCTTTTTCCCCGAGTACTCCTCCAAAATGGGCAGCACCACCTCATCCGTTGTGCCGGGCACCACGGTGCTCTTCACCACCACCACGTGGTAGCCGTCCTTGAGCTTCAATGCTTCGCCGATTTCCCGCGAGACCTGCTCGATGTATTGAAGATCGATTCGGTCGCCATCGAACGGTGTCCCCACGGCGATCAGCGTCAGGTCGGAGCCCTGAACCGCCTCGGCCAGATGGGTGGAGGCCTTCAGCCGTTTCCCCATATTCTGCGCCAAGAGCTCATCCAGCCCGGCTTCGTAGATCGGGCTTTTTGCGGCATTGATGTCGTCGACCTTCG
>JAOZKS010000547.1 GCA_029935255.1 Pontiella sp. | reverse complement strand
CCGCGTGTTCGCTTCGTGAAATCACCAGCAACAGTAATACCCTCTTCATCGTCAACGACGATCTCGATGTGGCCATCGAATCCGATGCGGATGGCCTTCATCTTGGTCAGAACGACCTTACAATCGCTGAAGCCCGCGCTGCATGGGCCACGCCCGGCAAGCGCTTTGGACTCTCCACCCATAGCGAGGAGCAAGCCCTTCAGGCGCTCGAGCAATCGCCCGACTACATCGGCGTCGGCCCCGTCTTCCCCACCCCTACCAAGGCCAACCACGACCCCGCTCTGGGCGCCGCCGAAGTCGGGCGCATCATGGCAACATCGCCATTAACCGCCGTGGCCATCGGCGGGATTAATATGGAAAACCTATCTGGAGTGTTGAAGGCCGGCATCACTAATTTCTGTGTCGTCCGGGCGGTCAATTCCGCCACCGATCCCGCCGCAGCCATCCGCCAGCTCCAGAAAATCTGGGAATACCCCTAGTTTTGAACTTGAGCTCATCGTTCGCACCGACTACATTGGCGCGCGATTTTCACAGGGCGTGTGGTGAAATTGGTATACACGCGAGATTTAGGTTCTCGTGCTTAACAGCGTGCGGGTTCGAGTCCCGCCTCGCCCACCATTCTTTTTTAAGTACTCGTATTATTGCGTAGTTGCGACCATTCGACCCCCCATTTGCTACATATCTGCTACATAAAGGTAGAGCAAATGCAGGTTCAGCTACGTCATATTCAGAAACGAGGCAACTCGTTTTATTTCCGTCTAGTCAACCGGGCTGATCTTCGAGAAAATATCGGCCTTTTTAACTACGGTTTCAACTGCGCCGCAGTTGAAATCCGAAGAAAAATGGACCTACGTGCTAAAAAAAGCCTTCCAAAATTTCTTGAAAGACGTTCATCTGCTACCGGTCTCTGATGGAACTCAGCTTTTGCTCATTTGAACCACACATCAGGAAAGTTCAACTGCATTTTTTGGCTCTTCGAATATTTTTATGGGCCTTCTGATCATGAGCGAGGTTATAGAAGGAAAGATTAGATCGGGATAGACGACGGAGTGGCAAAGCCGAACTCCATGGTCCTGTCGTAAGGTGTAGTATCGTTTCATCGCCCGATAGGGTGAAAAACGATTTCTTACGCAGAGGGATCCTATTGAGCCGGGCTGCCGAACCGCTTTTCCTCCTTTCGGTCGGATGAAGCGGGGCTACACCTTCTGCTACGAACGACCATAAAAATCTACGTAGAACCCATTTTTTAGGGTTATTTGCGGCGAGCGGCCAGAGCGTTTCGATGGGTTAAAGCCAGGAGGCGCGCAGAATAAACTCCACGAGTTCTAATGGCCCCTAATACCAGGTCGATTTGGGGGATGTCGGATGGATTCGTGTGCAGGTCTTGTCCATGAAACGCCCAACCGGGATCTGCTTCAGGTTCTCGAGGTTTTCCAAAAGCCAGGGATTCGAGGCGCTGTATTGAATCACCTTGCCGCGCTTATCCGAAACAACAACCAAGTTTCCGGCGTATTCCTTGCCGCGCCGCACGCCAGCGAGAACATATTCCATAAATTCGATCTCATCGCCAGTGAACACATGCGACCGCTTGTTTTCCTTCGTCGGCATAAATGTGCTCGACTGCCGATCGACCAAAATATACGCATCACCAATAA
>JAOZKS010000017.1 GCA_029935255.1 Pontiella sp. | reverse complement strand
AATGGAATTACTTCATTAAGCCATCAAAATAGGTCATTTATTTATACGAGAGACCATAGCTGGAAATTTCGGCGTGAAGCCCCCCCGCCATCCACACCACCGCAATCATTAATGCCCGCTGTAAAAAGGTTCCCATTCTCTATGCCTCTCTATAATCAGCACGAACCGTACTACACTCGTCCCATTTCCTCCAACCCATTCTTAGAAACCTAAACGATAGCGGGCGGCAGGGATCAAGCTGGGCCACAGCCGTGTTGCGGGCTCGGATTCCAGCTGGGCCTGCGCTTCTTTTCCAAGCTCCGGAAAAAAATCGATTCCGGTCAGTGTTTCAATCCGATCCACACTCACCAGACACGTTTTAATCCGGGTATAGGGAGGGCAGCGTTGCTCGACCAGAAAGGCCATCGCCCGTAATTTTCCGTTGTTTTCGTCGATCACGATTTTGTAGTAGTGCGATGGAATCGGAATACCCGATTCAAGTTCCCTGCAATGGCCGTCGAAGATGGGACCGGTTATAACCCATACCTCGCCAAAAAAGTGCCCATAGCGCTTGGCCACGCGCATCTCAAGATCCTTCCAGATGCGCCGGTTCACATAGGGGGTCTGCGGGATGACATTACTCATTAGAAAGGTTTCTCGTTGAGCCTCGGCCCCGTAGCGAGTGGCAATGCCATAGTTCGGTGCCATGTGGCCACGATCAAAACCGGAATGGGTATAGTCGGACGTTCGAACCTTCGCACGGGTACGGTGGTCGATCCGGAACGAAGAGCGCTTTCCGTATGAAAGTTCGGGAACGTCGAAAATACGGTAGGCCACCCACAGAGGATTCCGGGACGACTCGCTATAGCCCACGGCATACCCCCTGTTTTCGAGCAACGTCACCTCCCCGAAAACCGGAAACCCGGCATACGCCAAATCCCCACGGAACCCATCAACCCGAACCACCTCGGCATCCTTCCCCAAGAGGGCCAGTTCATCCCACCCCTGCATCAACCGAAACCCCGACCGCATCATGGCCCGATCGAACCGAGGAACGCGGCGATAGATCCGCTCGCGCAAAGACCACGGCACATGGAAATACCCAACCACTGCGACCCCATAGAGGCCCAGCATCACAACGGCTATCTTCCACCGATTAAGTCTAAATCGTTTGCGCCCGCCCTTATTCATTCTTACTCTTTTACACACTTGATTGTGCTTCTGCGAACTCATTCTTCCCTCGCTTGACGATAACTATCCCAAAAAGCGGAGTGAAGCTTTCTACGGGCTGTGGTAAAAACTTCGTTTTACAAATTGAACCCCGCTTTTCACGGAAAAATATACATGCATGTACCCTTTACACAGAAGATTTTGAAGGACTGGGCCGGCCCCAAACCCTTTAAGGATGGAATGACCCTTTTTGAACGAGGCAAGGTGGAAAAGGTGGCCTTTGATCCGCCCTTCGTCACCGGCCAGCTCTCCATCGGCATCCGCGGCATGCGCAGCAAGTTCGAGGTCTTATCGGACGGCCTCGTTGAAAACCACTGTCCGTGCCGCGAAAACCGGGATGAAGGAAAAATCTGCGCGCATCTCGTGGCATTGGGGCTCGAAGCCGTACGCCTTTACAGCGACCCGCAGCGAATGGAT
Source organism: Pontiella sp. (assembly GCA_029935255.1). Lineage (GTDB taxonomy): Bacteria > Verrucomicrobiota > Kiritimatiellia > Kiritimatiellales > Pontiellaceae > Pontiella. Next base: position 15,972 of record JAOZKS010000017.1, on the reverse strand, counting down.
AAGGTGCAGGAAGAAAAACGGCGTGCGGAACGGCTGGCCGCATTCGATGATTCGGCGTATCACACCCGCGATCCCAACGGCATGCCGGCCGCACTCCGCATCACCCTCAAGCAAAGCTGGCGCGAGGCCCTCGCCAACGGCAAAGTTCCCCTGCGATGTGGAGTCGAGTTGGACGGACAAGTCTTTCCGTTGAATGAAGTTTCCAAGAAGCAACCCCTGGCCTTTAGTTCCAGCGACGACAACCTGCTCTTTGTTCTCGAAGACATTTCCGAGGGTCCGGCCAAGGGAAAACTGACGGCCACCCTCTCCGACTTCATTAATATTCTGGAGCTTTGCGGCGGAAAGCAAATCTACGAAGGTGGACGCGACGGATATTTGATGATTGATGAAACCATTACCCCAACCTTTGTCCGCATGGAGCTCGACGAGGCAAGTGGCGAACTCGCGCTTTCCATCCACACGGATGTGGACGAACCGCTGACCTGCGTGGTGAGTGGCGGAAACGGCTGGATTCTCCAGCAAGAAATCTTCACCAAGCTTGAAACGGTATTGCCCGGTCCGCTGCGCAGCATCTACGACGCACCCGTCCGCATTCCCCGCGATGCCATTCCGGCGTTCATGAAAAACGAGCTTCCCATGCTGGAAAAGCTCATGGAGGTGAAAACCAACATCACCCCCGACATGCTTTCACTCAGTCCAGCGACGCCTCGCATCCGGTTAGCCATCGACGGCACCCAATCGGCCCTCTCCGCCACGCTCTACGCCGAGTACGGCATCGTCCAGCTTGTGGCCGGGCGCGACGAAGCGCTGGGACACTTTTCCATTCCCGCCAAAGACGATCTGCTCGATTTCCAGATCCGCAATCCAGAAGCAGAAAAGGAGGCACTCGAAATCGTTACGGACATCGGATTCCGCGGTCGGCGCGGTGATCTGCTGATGCAGATTCGCGGTACACGCGAAGTACTCAATTTCCTGGGAGGCGGCATGCCCCGCCTGCAGCGGATCGGCTGGCGAATCGACCTCGACGGCATGGTCGCCGCTTTTATGGATCAGGCGGAATCCACCATGCCGGTCGTGCACATCAACTCCTCCGGAAGCTCCGGATTTTTCGAAGTGGGCTACGAATACGAAACCCACGGCGGACAAAGCCTCGACGAGGCCGACATCCAGCGAGCGATCAACATGGGCGAAGCCTTTATCGAAAAAAAGGGCCGCACCATCCTGCTCGACATCGATGCCATTGAAACGGCACGCGAGGTGTTTAGCGACTGCTCTGTCGGTTCCGGCGAAAAGGCCGGCACCTTCAAAATGAACGATATCCATGCGGCCTATGTGCAATCCTCCCTGCTTGCGCTCGACGGCATTGATGTGGAAACCGCGCCGGAATGGCTGCAAAAAGCCGAAGCACAAAATCGCAATTCACACGTGGAACCGGTGGCGCTGGGCGACCGACTGGAACATACGTTGCGGGACTATCAAAAGAGTGGCGTCTACTGGCTTAGCTTTTTAGAGCGTAGCGGATTTTGCGGAATCCTCGCCGACGAAATGGGGCTGGGGAAAACCCTGCAAACCCTCACATGGCTCCAACTCAACCGCCAGAATGAAAAAGCCCAAGGCACCCCGGCCCTGATCATCTGTCCCACCAGCCTCGTCGACAACTGGGCCGAAGAGGCCGAGAAATTCACCCCCGACCTGCGTGTGCTCAGGATGCAGGGTCCCGATCGGCATAACCATTGGGATAAAATCGCCGGGAGCGACCTCGTGATCACCTCCTACGCCTTGATCCGCCGCGATCTCGATGAATACGTAAAGCACACCTTCTCCGTCGCCGCGCTCGACGAAGCCCAGCACATTAAAAACCGAACCACACAGAACTCCACCGCCGTTAAAAAAATCCAGGCCCACCACAAACTCGTTCTCACCGGAACGCCGATTGAAAATGGCGTTTCCGATCTTTGGTCCATCATGGACTTCCTCATGCCCGGCTATCTGGGCAACCACAAAACCTTTCGCGAAAACTACGAACTTCCGATTCAGAACGGCGGGCCGGAAGCCGAACTGGCGCAAATTAAACTGCGCCGCAAGTTGCACCCCTTCCTGCTGCGACGCCTAAAAAAAGATGTGGCCAAGGATCTGCCCGAAAAGATCCAGCGCGTGGCACATTGCTCGCTCAGCGGTGACCAGCACAAGGTGTATAAACAGCTGCTTGAAAGCGCCAAAAAAGAAATCGGCAGTCTGGTCGATGCGCAAGGCTTTAACAAATCACGCATGCAGGTGCTGAAAATATTGCTTCAGCTTCGCCAAACCTGCTGCCATCTCGACCTGCTGAAACTGCCGGGCCTCGACAGCAAATTTCCCTCCGCCAAAATGGAACTCTTCTTTGAACTGGTCGACGAAGCCCTCGATGCCGGACACCGCATCCTCGTCTTTAGCCAGTTCACCTCCATGCTCGCCATCCTTCGCGAGGAACTCGAAGCGCGGAAGCTGAAATACTGCTATCTCGACGGCTCCACTAAAAACCGACAGGAACGGGTGAAAACCTTCAACACCGACCGCTCCATCCCCATCTTCCTCATCAGCCTTAAAGCCGGAGGAACCGGGCTCAACCTTACCGGGGCCGACATGGTCATCCATTTCGACCCGTGGTGGAATCCCGCCGTCGAAGACCAAGCCACCGACCGCGCCCACCGCATCGGCCAGAAAAACACCGTCTACAGCGTTAAATTGATTACCAGGAACACCGTCGAGGAAAAGGTTCTTCAAATGCAGCAGCGCAAAAAGAACGTCATCAACGCCACCCTCGAAAAGGACGGCGAGATGGGAACCTCGCTCTCGTGGAACGACGTGCAGGAGCTGTTGACGATTTAACACGGTTGTTCATTCGTCGCCCTCCAGCATCACGATGTGCCGTTTTGACGACGGTTAATAAATAGCTTGAAAGTTTTTTTGGAATTCGCGAAATTTATATTCCGCGAACTTGAGAGGACTTATGAAAAAACCACTCCTATTAACCACCTGTATTGGTTTGCTTGCCGGATTTGGGAAACAATATCGATCCAGACCAAGAATGGATGATGGTGAAAATAACGAGCCAGAATATCTTAAGGGAATGCTCGATCAAAAATGGAATATGCCATGAGTCTACTGTATGAAGAGCTTGATTTTCGCCCCACGCCGATCGGGGATTTGATGCTGCGCCGCCGGCGCATGGCCGCATTCGGGGATACCGATATCTACGAGGTAAAGCTGGGTGAAGATTTTCTGATGACGAGTCTTTTTCACGAAGCGGAGTCGCAACTGTCGAAACTTGGTTTGGCTGCGCTGGACCATAACGGCCTTGATGTGGTCGTCGGCGGGCTTGGGCTGGGCTACACGGCCGTGGCAGCCTTAGAGGATCCGCGGGTGGCGTCGCTTGTGGTGGTGGAATATCTCGATGCCGTGATTGAATGGCACCAAACCGGACGGGTTCCGCTGGGCGAGACGCTGGTGAACGATCCGCGCTGCCGGTTCTTAAACACCGACTTTTTTGCCCTCGCGCGCCATGCGCCAACCCGACAGTACGATGCCATTCTGCTGGATATCGACCACACCCCGACGAACGTGCTCCACCAAACCAACACCCATTTCTATACCGAGGAAGGCCTCAACGAACTGGCTCAGCACTTAAAGCCCGACGGTGTGTTTGCCCTATGGGCGGATGGTGCGCCCGAAGACTTCTTTGCCGAACGGTTAAGCCTGGTGTTCACGATGGCGGAGGCGCACACGATCGAGTTCGCGAACCCCATCACCGGGGGTTCGTCCGTCGGCGCGGTCTATGTGGCGAAAAACTAATTCTCACCGACCCCGGTCTGCTCGCTGGCATAGACGGGTTTCGGGAAGGAGTTTATTTCGTCGGATTCAATTTCCTTGAGCAACTCCTCGACCGCCCGGTTGAGCTGTGGATCCCGCCCGGCGGGAACGTCTTCCGGCGCATTCTGCACAACCACATCAGGAACACAGGGTTGCATTTCCATATCGAGACCATCCTCAAGCCGGAACCACCCGCGATGCGGCATTCTTATATCGCCAATATCGAGGACCTTTCTGCCGCTGGTGGAAATTACGGCCCGTTGGGTCGGGAGGCCAATAATTTTCCCGCGTTTAAGGGTTTGGATGGCATGGCAGAAGATTTCGGCATTGCTCGTTGAATATTCATTGCACAGCACCACGATGGGTTTGAACCAGGCCGCCGAAGGCAGATACCCCTGCTGATAGCTGGCATTCCCGTGGCGCGGCACGGTGACCGCATGGCGCGGGTGGCAGAGAATGGAAAGCAGATGATCCGAGATGAACCCACCGGGATTGTTGCGAACATCGATCACCAACCCATCTTTTCCAAAACCCGAGGAATAGATTTCTTTCTCGAACTGGCGCAAGCTATGGAAATTCATACTTTCAATATTGAGGTATCCGCAACGGCCGGCGCTTTCGCGCTCAACGATCTCCCGATTTTTTTCCATCCACTCCTCGCGGACGAGGCTGCGGAGGTGATCGGAACTCTCTTCTTCCACCAAGACCGTGCGCTCGGCTCCATCCACACCACGGATCAGCAGTTTAATATCGCGCGGGTAGTGGCCGTTGAGCAAGCGGGCCAAATTCTCATCCGCATCCACTTTATGGCCGTCAATCTCCAACAGGGTTTCACCGGGCATAATGGGAATTTCCTCACGATCGGCCGCACTGTTGCGCACCACGTAGGTGACCAGACGCCCCTCCCCGGTGTAGTTCTTGTCGAAGACCAGTCCAAGTGCGGCCGTACGCTGCTTCCAGCCTTGGCGCGAGGCATATGCGGGATCCCACTCCTTCGCAGCGTCCGCCGTCTGGGTGTAACCCATGTGTGAAGCATTGAGTTCGCCCAAAAGCATTTCAGCCACCTTGCCGAAGCCCGCCCAGCTTCCCAGATTGGCGGCCTGCTCTTCATACTTCAAGCGAGTGGCCTCCCAGTCGAGGTTGTTAAACTGGGGGTCGTAGAACCGATCCTTGAGCTCGCGCCACATGATACGGAAAGCCAGGCGACGGTAGGCCGGAATATCAACTTCATTGTAGAGTTTGAAGGGATATTTCTTGGAAAGCGCCGCAGGAACCCCGTCGGAAAGCCACAGAATTTGACTCCCCTTTTCCAACCAGCGCGCATGAATTCCCGTGTGCTTCGACAGGAAATCCGGTTTCAGGTCGTCAGGAAAAACCACCTTCCACGTTCCCTTCTTGCCCGTAATGGTGGCCCCGAAAGCAAGCGCCTTGGAGTCATACGACCAAAACAGGCCGTGCGGGGTTCCGTCGATGTGGATGCGGTGCACCCGATCTGCGAGTCCGTCGAAATCGATTTTCACCGGCAGATCCTCCACCGGCACATCCTCCTTCTTGTCATCCTTTTCCTTTCGGGATTTCTCGATTGTTTTGCGGGCGTCGGCGCGGGTGCGTTCGCGCTTGTTCTGTACTTCATCCTCTCGGCTCAGCCAGACATAATAGATATCAATGTTGTCATCGAATCGCTTTCCCACATAGGCGAGCACACGGCCATCCGGTGACCAACACGGATTTCCGTCCCAGTTGGGATGCCGCGAAAGGTTGTAGTCCTCCTGTTCGCCGGACTCATCGACAATCCAGATATCGTTATTCCCCCAGCTGTCCCGAATATCGCAAACCAACCATTTTCCGTCCGGCGACCAATCGTAGTAGACATCGAACGGAGCATCCGCCAGCTTCCGGCGGTTGGAACCGTCCAGATCCATCGTCCATAGTTCGTGCCCGGCCTCGGCGATGGCCAAACGGGTGCCATCGGGACTGATGGAAAGGGAGGAACGGCTAATCCGATCCTGCGTGACGGGGGTCAGGGTAAAGTCATAATTTTCCCACCAATAGAGCCCTTCATCCTGACGCTCGGCTTTCCAGATATTAACGCCCAATCCATCGTCGCGCAGGAAATAGATCGTCTTTCCAACCTTCGAAAAAACGGCTTCGCGTTCGTGCGTGGTTCTATCGTCGCACACGGCCACCGGTTCGCGCAAAACGGTATCCATCACCCACAGGTCTCCGCCGGTGGTAAAACAGAATTCCAGACCGTCTTCCGTTGTATCGAACGACCCCCATTGATCGTTGTTCCACACCTTGTCGTACCAGCGGCGGCGCGTTTTCAAGGTTGGTTTGTCGGTATCGATCCACAGCTCAATTTTCTCAAGCGTCTTCGGTTTGCGCGGATCCATGCGGTAAAAATCAAATAGGTTGCGGAACACCATCATCTTTCCATTTGCCGAGAGCGTTGGAAGAATAACCGAAGCTTCGGTGAAACCGGTCAACGCCTCGTCCTCACCCGACGTCAGGGTGTATTCACGGACATTGAAACACCCGTCTTGCTGCCCCACGTAATAGAAGCCCTTGCCGTCCGGCTTCCAGAGAGGCGTTCGACAGCTCGTCTCCATTTCAACAAGCAACTTCTGGATGCCCGTTTCGAGGTCGTGCAACCAAATTCTACTGGCTACGCTACCTTTGTATCCCTTGCGATAGAGCCGCTCCCCACCGGTCGTAAAGAGCAGACGTTTTCCATCGGAAGAAAGCGCCGCCTCGGCGGCATAGGCATTGAAGAGCAATTCCGGTTCCATTTGCGCATCGCAATCCACGCGGAAAAGCCGCGACTGGTGATAGCCCAAATAGGCACGGGTTCCGCTGACAACCAACGATTTCCCATTCGGATACCATGTGCGCGGAACCGAGCCATCGCTATGGAAGGTCAACTGCTTCGGCGAACCTCCAGACACCGGGATCACATAGGTTTGCCATGTGTCGTCGCGGTTGCTTTGGAAGGCCAGTTTGGTTCCATCGGGTGAAAAGACCGGGCGGGTATCGAATGCGGGATGGGAGGTCAACGGCTTGGCCTGACCACCTTCCGAGGAAGCGATCCACAGATCCTTCCGATATTCAAACACCAACGTTTTACCGTCGGGAGAGAGCGCCGGCAACGAGGCCAACTGAACCGGTTCCCGTTCCGCCGAGCAAAACCCGGCCACGAACACTGCAATTAGGGTCGTCCACTTCATAAATAACTCCTCTCATCTAATCTTTTTTGCATCACTCATATAAACGTGTTTCTAGTCCGTTTTTGGACAATCGCCGCAATACCGCTTGCGGTAGATCCTAGCCAGCCCGCCAGACGAGGTTTCCTTGAAGTCGGTAGAGAGCGATTCCCCGGTTTCGAGCAATACATCCACCACATTATCGAACGAGATGGTATGGATACCGTCCGACAGGATTCCAAAGTGAGCACAGTCGATCGCCCGTAGTGCGGCATGGGCATTTCGTTCGATACAGGGGATCTGCACCAGACCCAGCACCGGGTCGCACGTGAGGCCGAGGTGGTGCTCCAGCCCCATTTCTGCGGCATACTCGATTTGCCGAATTGTTGCCCCGAGAATTTGTGCGGCCGCCGCCGCAGCCATGGCACAGCCCACTCCAACTTCGCCCTGGCATCCTACATAGGCACCCGAAATGGAGGCATTCGTTTTAACCATATTACCAAACAGTCCCGCCGTGGCAATGGCCCGCCGCACATCGAAATCGGAAGCGCCCAACTTTTCTTTCAAAAAATAGAGCGTGGCAGGTAACACGCCCCCGCCCCCGCAGGTGGGCGCGGTTACAATAACTCCGCCAGCTGCATTCTCTTCGGAGACGGCGTAGGCATAGGAACTAAGTAAGGCATCTTCCTGCAAGCTCGAGGTGAGCAACTGGCTCTTGCGATAGAGGGAGTGCGCCTTGCGCGGCAACTTAAGTTCGCCGGGCAGTACCCCATCACAAGAGATACCGCGTTCCACGCTCTCTCGCATCGCGATCCAGACTTCGGAAAAATAGTCCATGATGACTTCGCCCTCGCGAAGTTGGACATATTCCCAGAAAGAAAGGCCCGCCCGGTCGCAAAAACCCAGCACCTCGGCCAGATTCTTTTCGGGATAGGTATTCGACGCTTCCTGATCATCCGAAAGCAGGGCTCCACCGCCGATACTGTAGTCCTCCATCGTCCCGATGCAGGCCCCGTCAGCACCGAATGCCTCGAACAGCATTCCATTGGTATGGAGCGGAAGTTCTTCCTCCGGCTTCCATATGATTTCGACCGATTTCTCGGTAATGGCTTCATGAATGGCCACATCGGTCAAGTGCCCCTTCCCCGTGGCCGCCAGACTTCCGTATAATGCAATCCGATAGCGGATTGCAGCTGGAAATTGCCTCACAAAACGCAATGCGGCGGCTCGCGGCGCCATGGTATGCGAACTCGATGGCCCAACGCCGATTCGGTAAAGTTCCCGGAGTGTTTTCATTGTGCCCACAAGATAGCGAAAGGAGGCAAACAGGCAACTACAATTAAAAACAGATGGCATTTTGATCCGCTCCGTTTTAGAAAGAGCATATGTTTACTCAAAAAAAACCCTCGGGAGAAACGGATGTTGAAAATAAAAGGCCTTGTTATTGGCGTGCTACTTGGAACTTCTGCATGGGCTGGAAGTTTTACGAGCACATGGGAGCAGAGCCCGGATCGGATGTGGGCAGGACGGGATTTATGGGCTAATCGTCTACAGGATTGGCAGGTCGTGGACGGACAACTGGTTTGTTCGGGAGGGAATTTTGGATTGGGTGGCCTCACAGTTCACCTACTATCGGGGCGGCTAGACCAAGCGGCATCATTCAAGGCCTCCGTTCAACTTAGCCGTTTACTTCCTTCGGACACGATGAGCGCACAGGCATTAGGCGGAATGGTTTTCGGCGCAGGCGAACAACTCGATGTTCTGGGTGCTTCGCTGACGCAGGGTAAGAACGGTCCGGGGATGGGTTTGGCGGCCGGAGTCAACCCAAAAGGCTTTTTGGAGATTCGCGATTTAGAAGATGGCCAAGCTCTGGCCGTTGGAAAAAAATCGGTCTACAAAGATGATACCGCCGCGCTGAATGTGGCCGCGACCCCGAAGGGCAAAGAGTGGAAGCTAACGCTTTCGTCCGGAAGCCAGCACATCTCAACGGTCATTCCCTGGTCCAAGCTAGAGGGGAACGTGGCCCTCCTCGCGTATCCAGGCGCGAACAAAAAAGGCGGAAAGAAACTGAACTCGGCCGGACTATTCAGCTTCTCAGGTTGGCACGTAAGCGGGGACGCGCTGAAAAAAACCGGAGTAACCTGCGAGGCGATGATCAGCGCACAGCATACGCTATCGCGCGGCATCCTGAAAATGACCGTACAGCTCATGCCGGTGGCTCGGGAAAAATGCACCGAATCCGTTGTACTGGAAATCCAGCAGGGAACCGAGTGGAAAAAACTGGCCGATGCCGAGGTCGTCATCCCCGGATTCACCGCCCGATTTCGAATCGCCGACTGGGATTCCACGAAAACAACACCCTACCGATTGACCTATCGCGACATGCTTAAAAATGGAACAGAGGATCTCTTCACCTACAGCGGCACCATCCGAAAAGACCCCGTCGACAAAGAGGAGATCGTGGTGGCCGCATTCACGGGAAACCACAACCTGACCCAGTGGGGCGTAACGAGCTGGACTCCTTCCACCGTCACCTATCCGCACCGCGACCTTTACGCCCGCGTCATGCAGCACAACCCCGACCTTCTTTTCTGGTCGGGCGACCAAGTTTACGAAGGGGGAAGCCCGACTCCCGCAGATAAAAGCGGAAAGGAATCCTCCTACTACGACTATCTTTATAAATGGTACCTGTGGTGCCTCTCCTCCCGCCACATGACCCAGGACATCCCCTGTGTGGTTATTCCCGACGACCACGACGTATTTCAAGGAAACATTTGGGGTGCGGGCGGAAAAGTGTCCAAAACGCAGGATGACGGCGGCTATCAGATGCCGGCCGAATGGGTTCGCATGATTGAACGTACCCAGACTTCGCACCTGCCCGACCCCTTCGACCCCACTCCAATTGGGCTGGACATCGGCGTTTATTATACCGCCATGGACTATGGCCGCATCAGCTTTGCCATTCTCGAAGACCGCAAATTCAAGTCTGGGCCGCGCGGCACCGTGCGGCCGAGCGACTATAGCGACGGCCGCGCCGACCATGTCACCGACCCATCCATCGACACGCGCAGTTTCGACATTCCCGGCCTAACCTTGCTGGGCGACCGCCAACTTAAATTTTTGAACGCATGGTCCAAGGACTGGACGAAGGTCGACATGAAATGCGTACTCACCCAAAGTGTCTTTGCCAATATGGCCACCCACCACGGCCCCGACGCGATGAACCGCGAAGGTTTCCTGGTGGCCGACTTCGATTCCAACGGCTGGCCGCAATCAGGACGCGATCGAGCCTTGCGCGAAATTCGCCGGGGCTACGCCTTCACCATTGGCGGAGACCAGCACCTGGGCAGCATGGTCCAGCACGGAATCGACGAGTGGAACGATGCCGGATGGGCCCTCACCGTCCCTTCCATCGCCAACTTCTATCCAAGAGGGTGGTATCCCGAAGCGCCCGGCAAAAACCATGTTGAAGGCATGCCCGACTATACCGGCGAATATCTTGAAAGCTTTAAGAACAAGGTCACCGTCTGGGCGGTCAACAATCCGGACCAACGCACCGGAAAGGAACCGGCATCCATCCACGACAAGATGCCCGGCTACGGCATGGTTCACTTTAATAAAAAGAGCCGCGAGATTACCATGGAATGCTGGCCGCGCTATGCCGACCCCTCCGACGATGCCCAGCAGTACACCGGATGGCCGCGCACCATCTCCATGTATGAAAACGACGGGCGCAAAGCCCAATTCCGATTGCCAACGCTCAAGATTTCCGGAACAAGCAATCCGGTGGTGCAGGTCGTTCAGGATGAAACCGGCGAAGTGCTCTACACCGTTCGAATCCTTGGAAACAGCTATCAGCCCAACGTATTCGCCCCCGGAAAATACACCGTTAAAATGGGTGATCCCGACCAGAACCGCTGGGAAACCGTTTCAACGGACACACAGGAATCCGGGAAAACGCTGGAGATTAATCTCTAGCACGAAAGACGCGGCCGAGGAGATGTCGCAAAAGGACGACATCTCCAGCGTGAAATGCTTTAGCTCAGCAGCGCCTTGGCCTTTTCGTAGACGTTTTCCGTGGTGAAACCGAATTTTTCGAGCAGCACCTTGAAGGGTGCGGAGGCTCCGAAATCGTTCTTGGCAACGAGGGCCCCGCGGCGGCCGACGTAGCGTTCCCAACCAAAGCTGGTTCCGGCCTCAACGGCCATGCGCTTGGCGCAGGCATCGGGCAGTACAGATTCCTGATAGGCTTCGTCCTGCTTCTCGAACAGCTCCCACGAAGGCATGCTGACCACCCGCACATTCTGCCCTTCTTCGCCCAACTTCTGCGCGGCGGCCAGTGTGATTTCCACTTCCGAGCCCGTGGCAAGCATAAGCAGGTCGGGTGTTCCTTCACCACTCTGCCAGAGCGTGTATGCCCCCTTGCGGACATTTTCCGCGGACGGGAATACCGAGCGGTCGAGGGTCGGAAGATTCTGACGCGTTAGGCACAGTGCGGTGGGGCCGGTCTTGTTTTCAAGCGCGGCCTGCCAGGCCACAACCGTTTCGGTGGCATCGGCCGGACGAAGCACGGTCATGTTGTGGATCATGCGCAGGCTGGCAATGGTTTCGATCGGCTGGTGCGTCGGACCGTCTTCGCCTACGCAAAAGCTGTCGTGGGTGAACACATAGATGACCGGAATACCCATCAGCGCGGCGAGGCGCGCGGCGGGACGGACATAGTCGGCAAAGACGAGGAAGGTGCCGCCGAAAATGCGGAAGCCGCCATGCAGCTGCACGCCGTTCATGACCGCCGCCATGCCGAGTTCCCGAACTCCGTAGTGGAAGTTGCGTCCTTCGAAGGCATCTTTTCCAATATCGCCGCATCCGGCCATGTAGGTGTTGTTCGACGGCGCAAGGTCGGCCGACCCGCCCACGAGATACGGAATCTCTTTGGCGAGCGCCTGAATCACCTTCCCGGAAGAAGCGCGGGTGGCCAGCGAAGAGCCTGCCTCGAACTCGGGAAGCTTGCCGGTAAGGTCAGGAAGGTCGCCATTCATCGCAGCCGTCCATGCTGCGGAACGTTCAGCATTGGCGGCCGTCCACGCAGCGAAGGTTTCATTCCACGCGGCTTCGGTTTCTTTCAGCACGGCGAGGCGGGCGGCGAAAACATCGCGCACCTCCTGGGGAACGAAGAATTTTTCTGCAGAGATTCCGAGGTTTTTCTTTGTGGCCAGCACTTCATCTTCACCAAGCGGAGCGCCGTGGCAATCGTGTGAACCTTCTTTGTTCGGCGATCCGAAACCAATCTTGGTATTACAGATGATGACGGAGGGCTTGGCGTTTTCTGCCTGCGCGGCTTCGATGGCTGCCGCGATCTCATCGGTATTATGACCATCAATCTCCTGCACCTGCCAGCCATAGGCTTCCATGCGTTTTTGAACGTCATCGGTGTAGGTGATGTGCGTGTCGCCTTCGATGGAGATAAAGTTTTGGTCGTAGAAAACAATCATTTTCCCCAGACCGTGGTTGCCGGCAAACGAGAAGGCCTCGTGCGATACGCCTTCTTCGAACTCGCCTTCGGAGGCAATAACGTAGGTGTAGTGGTCGACCACCTTCTGATCCGCCGTGTTGTAGCGAACATCGAGCATTTTTTCGGCAATGGCCATGCCAACGGCATTGGTGCTGCCCTGGCCGAGCGGTCCTGTGGTGGTTTCAACGCCAACGGTGTGGCCATACTCTGGATGGCCGGCGGTTTTACTACCCCACTGGCGGAAGTTCTTGAGTTCTTCGATGGGCAGGTCGTAGCCGGAAAGGTTGAGCAGGCTGTAGATCAGCATCGATCCGTGGCCGCAGGAAAGAATGAAGCGGTCGCGATCGGCCCAGTTCGGGTTTTCCGGGTTGTGCTTGAGGTATTGCGTCCAGAGCACGGCGGCGACATCCGCCATGCCCATCGGCATGCCGGGGTGGCCGGAATTGGCGGCCTGTACGCCGTCCATTGAAAGTCCACGAATCGTGTTTGCTACGAGATTAATATTCATAAGTTGTTCCCTTGGTTCCTGTATTTCTAATGGTAAGACTGCGGAGCGTCCCATAAACCGAGGCGCTCCGCCACAAAGTTATTCCCCAAAATAAGCCCGATAGTTCCGGTTTTCTATTTACGGCAGGTTTGGCCCCATTTCTTCAAAGCGGATCGCCAAATGGCCGTATCCTGCGGCTCGAATTCACGGGTTTCTTCCGCAAACGAATTCCGGATGATTTCGCGCCCTTCTTCCAACGATTGAATATCGCCCATCGCCAGCATTTGCATGATTAAATTGCCGGTAGCCGTGGCTTCCGTTGGCCCGGTAACCACCCTGCGCCCTGTGGCGTTTGCCGCCAATTGATCCAGCAACGTGTCCTTGCACCCACCGCCGACAATACGGAGGGTATTCAGCGTCCGACCGGTCAGCTGTTCGAGGGTTTCATAGACACTGGCATAGAGTAGCGCCAATCCTTCATAGGCGGCACGAATGATCTGGGCATGGGTTTCCGGGCGGTCTTGCCCGGTGCATTCACAGTAGTCTTGAATGCGTCCTGCCATATCGCCAGGAGCAAGAAAAGCCTCATCGCTTGGGTTGATGAAGAATTCGAACGGCTGAGACTCCAGCGCCATGTGTTCCATCGCCGCCCATGAATAATCGTAATCCTGTTCGTTCCAGTTTCGCCGCAGTTCTTGAATCATCCAGAGCCCGGAAAGATTTTTAAGGAAGCGAATGGTACCGCAAACGCCCACTTCGTTGGTGAAGTTGGCGGCCAGCGAATCTTCATTAATGATCGGTTGGGGCAACTCGGTGCCGAGTAGCGACCAAGTGCCGGAACTCAGAAAGGCGCAACGCTCATCTTTGGCCACCGGCACGGCGGCAAAGGCACTGGCGGTATCGTGCCCGCCCACGGCCACCACAGGCAATCCGTCGGTATCGCCGATCACGGTGCCCGGGTCAACCAGCTCGGCAAAGAGGTCGGTGCGGATGTCCAGCTTTTCCAGCAGGTCGTATGCCCAATCTTTCGTGATCGGATTGTAGAACTGCGAGGTACTGGCAATCGTGCGCTCCGACACCCTGTTTCCGGTTAACCAATAGTTCAGTAAGTCCGGCGAAAAAAGGAGTTTATGGGCACTGCGATACTGAAACGAATCCTCCAGCGAAAGCGCCATCAGCTGATAGAGCGTGTTGAGCTCCATGAACTGGACGCCGGTCTGGGCGAAAACCTCGTCCTTGGAAACCTTCTCGAACACCTTTTCAAACATACCGAGGGTACGGCTATCCCGATAATTAACCGGATTGCGCAACAGATTCCCGTCGGCATCGAGCAAACCAAAGTCAACCCCCCACGTGTCGATGCCCATGGAAACCAAGCCCTCGCCAAACTCCTTTTTCGCAAGAGAAATACCTTCCTTGATATTGCGGAAGAGATGGACAAAATCCCAAAGGAGCGTACCCCGAATTTCGGTCGGCCCATTCCAAAACCGGTTCATCTCCTTGAGCGTCAGTTTCCCATTTTCCAGTGAGCCCACCATCGTGCGTCCGCTCGAGGCCCCCAAATCCACTGCCAGATAATGCTTTGCCATCTCTCTACTCCCTTTGGTCTTAAATTTTCGGCGCGTTGTTCAATAGATATTTTTCTGCTTCGGGACTCCATAGCCCATTGTGTTTTCCAACAATTTCAGCAAGTCCTTGATACAATGTGCCCTCCAGATCCCCGAGGTCATCCAGCGCGACCAGCGGCATGCTGACGTTGTTGTAGACCAGCTTCTTACCGCCCGGAATATTCGGGAGGTTGAGCGTGGTTTCGATCACGGCATCGAGCCCGCCGACGTGCGTAATCATGGTGGACGGGTTTAATTTCCCCTGCTCCATCATCTTGAGCGACTCCAGCATATCGTCCGTATTTCCGCCGCTGGTTCCCACCACATGCGTGGCGGCATAGTGGACGTTGTAGAAGTTGAACGAGGCCGAAAACTCA
Organism: Pontiella sp.; assembly: GCA_029935255.1. Lineage (GTDB taxonomy): Bacteria > Verrucomicrobiota > Kiritimatiellia > Kiritimatiellales > Pontiellaceae > Pontiella. The sequence continues at coordinate 940 of JAOZKS010000017.1, read as the reverse complement.
GGGTTGGTCGGCCCCGCGAAAAAGTTGAGGCAGCCATCGAATCCGAGAATCTTGTCGGCTTGCTCCAACACGGGAGCCACCGGTGCGTAGACAAACACATCATCGAACCCGGCGTTGTTCGGCGTAAGCGACTTGAGGTAGTCCACACCCTTGCCCTCGTCGGCGGTGTTGACGTAGATGAGTTCCACGCCATTGGCCTTGGCTTCCTCGACCGTGTAGATCGAAGCAGCACGCTCCAGCCGTGCGTTGTCGATATCGGTTACAACCAACAGACCCGGTTTGCGGTCGCAGTGGATGGCATAGTCAATCGCGCCGAGACCCATCGGACCAACGCCTGCGAGCAATGCCATTGCACCCCCTTCGACAATGCCCATTTCGTGGACATAGCTACCCGGCTTCGTGTGGTAGTTGGCATGGAATCCGCCAACGATGCACGATACCGGCTCGGCCAGCGATCCGTGATAGTAGGCCTCGCCATTAAAAGGAAGGAGGCAATTTTGCTCCATCACCTCGGCGGGGATAATGATGTATTGCGAATCACCGCCGATATGGCGGTAGGAATAGCCCGGCGCGGAAAGAATGCCAACCGGCCCGTCCGCATAGTTGATCGCAGGCTGGATCGAAAATTGGTCGCCCGCCTTGAACTGACTCGAACATTTATCCCCCACCTCGACGATTTCGCCGCAGAATTCGTGGCCGATAATAATCGGATCGTCCGCAATATCGTCAGGAATACGCTTATGCTTCGTACCCTGCGTCGCCGCCTTGTAGGACGACATGCAAATGCTGTCCGAAACAATCTTCGCCAAGATTTCATTTTCACCAATGGCCGGAAGTTCAAACTCCTCCAACCGCAAATCACTTTCGCCGTAAAGCCTAACTGCCTTTGTTTTCATGGTTTCCTTTATTTTTGACCGGATAACAGGATGAACCGGATTTT
>JAOZKS010000546.1 GCA_029935255.1 Pontiella sp. | reverse complement strand
ACAACGACGAAATCCTCTTCGAAGGCGCGCAGGGCGTAATGCTCGATGTCGACTTCGGAACCTACCCCTTCGTGACCTCCTCCAATACAGGAGCAGGTGGCGCACCATCGGGTTCCGGCGTTCCACCCAATGCGATCGACCGCGTCGTCGGCATTGTAAAGGCCTATACCACCCGCGTGGGTGGCGGCCCCTTCCCGACCGAACTGCTCGACGATATGGGCGCACACATTGCCACCGTGGGCCATGAATTCGGTGCCACCACCGGACGGCCGCGCCGCTGTGGATGGTTCGATGGCGTCGTCGCCCGCTATGCCACCATGATCGGCGGAATCAACGAATGGGCCCTCATGAAACTCGACGTGCTCGATGCCGTGGAAACCATTAAGGTGTGCGTCGCCTACGAATGCGACGGCGAACGTATCACCACCGTCCCGGCCAGCATCCGTAAACTGGAACGCTGCAAACCGATCTACGAAGAATTCAAAGGATGGAACTCCCCCACCACCGAATGCACCACCTGGAACGAACTTCCGGAACAGGCGCAGAAATACATCGAATACCTCGAAGAGCTCACGGGTGTGAAAGTCGGCATCCTCTCCGTGGGTCCCAAGCGTTCCAGCACATTGTTGCTCGACCGATAACCTCACCTCAGTACATGAGCGTGGATCTCCAGAGCCTGCAGAAAATTCCTCGCCACGTGGCCCTCATCATGGATGGCAACGGCCGATGGGCGCAGGAGCGTGGGCTTTCCCGGATCGACGGGCATACGGAAGGGGCGCAATCGGTACGCGCCGTACTGCGCGCGGCGGCGCAAGCCGGGGTCGAATTCATTACCGTCTACGCCTTCAGCACCGAAAACTGGAAACGCCCACCGAAGGAAGTGGAAGGCTTGATGAAGCTGCTCGTCAGCTCGCTCGACGCCTATGAACAGGAATTGCACGACAGCAAAATACGCCTGCGTATCATGGGACAATTCGAACGACTCCCCCTGCTCGTACGCAGACGACTTCAAAAGACGCTGGATGCCACCAAGGACTATACCGACCACACCTTCATCATTGCCCTGAGCTACGGTTCCCGCATGGAAATCACCGATGCCGCCCGAAAGATCGCGGAAAAAGTCAAGGCTGGCGAATTGAAGCCCTCAGACATTAACGAACAAACCCTTTCCGGCCACCTCTACCTGCCAGATGTGCCCGATCCCGAATTGATGATTCGCACCAGCGGCGAGCTGCGCCTGAGCAATTTCATGCTATGGCAGCTCTCCTACGCCGAATTCCACATCACCGACACGTATTGGCCCGACTTCCGCGAGGAACAGTTTTTCCAAGCATTGGAAGCTTTCAATGGCCGCGATCGTCGCTATGGCGGAGTAAAAAAATAAATCCTCCAGCCTCTCCTTCCGAAAAATACATGACACTTGACATGACCATCTAAAATGACCACCCTTCGACTGATAGAGGAAGATCATCATGCGAACACTAACCATTACAGATTTTAAGACACACGCCCTTCAGGTTATTGGAGAGGTTGCGGAGACCAAGGAAACCGTTATCGTCACGAAACGCGGGAAGCCACTCGCAGAAGTGATCCCTTTCGCTCCGCCATCGGCGAGTCCAGGAAAACTTGCGAGTGCCTTGGTATTTGAGAAAGATATCGTCTCCC
>JAOZKS010000545.1 GCA_029935255.1 Pontiella sp. | reverse complement strand
AATCACCCCCTAAAATGGCGCAGGTTATCCATCGGATCATTCGCGAGGAGACGGGAGAGGCGGATCCATACGCGGCGATTAAGGCTCAATCAACCGCCGTGGCACTGCGACTGCTCGACGAGGCGCGTCCGTTGGTCGAAGGCGCGATCGACCCGTTTAAAATGGCGTTGCGTTTCTCCATTGCGGGCAACATCATGGATTTTGCGCTGACCGCCAAATGGGATCAGATGAATCTTGAATCCTTCATTGAAGAGACCCGCCTCAAGGAGCTGGATAATGAAGCTGTGGAGCTTTTCCGAAATGCGGTCAACGAAGCGCGGAAGATTCTATTCCTAGGCGATAATGCGGGCGAAGCCGTGTTTGATCGATTGTTGATCGAGCAGATGCCCCACGCCCAAACCACGTATGCCGTGAAGGGGTCGCCCATCATCAACGATGTCACCTTGAAGGATGCGCTGGATTCAAATCTCGATCAGGTGGCCGACCTGCTTGAAAACGGGAGCGACGCCCCCGGCACCCTGATTCCAACCTGCTCCAGTAAATTCAAAAAACGGTTTGCCGAGGCGGACCTGATCATTGCGAAGGGGCAGGCCAACTATGAAACGCTGAGCGAATCGGAACGCCCCATCTTTTTCCTGACGCAAGTAAAATGTCCGGTCATCGGAAGGGATCTGGGCAAGCCGGTCGGCAGCTGGATCGTTCAATACCACGCAGGGCTCAACACGGAAACCGCCTAAAGGCGGAGCTACGAACCTTTATGAAACACTCGCCAACAGAAACCAGCCGCCGCACCTTGGTCAAGTCCTTGCTCTGGCGCTTGATCGGCATCGTCTGGACTTGGACGGGGGCGTATTTCATTATCCGGATGCTTCCGGACAGCAAGGCCAAGGCTCCGCTGGCGGCCACGCTGATTGTGGCCTACCACCACTCCACCCGCATGGTCATGTATTATTTCTACGAGCGTTGGTGGGGCCGTATTACGTGGGGGAGAACAGACCATTCCTCCCCCGTATCAACCAAAGAAAAGTGGCTCTGGACGCTTGGAACATGCGTCACCCTCAGCATTATTTTTTATCTATTGCTGATTGTGACGCCTCTGATCAAAGGGGAATAAGGACCCAACATGTTCGATGACCTAATGGCAAAAATTGATGCGCGCCCGGAAAACTTCGGGGCGATGAGGGATGCTTCCGCCCACGCAAAAATCGAGGGCCCGTGCGGCGATACGGTGGAGGTTTGGCTACGCATCGATGGCGGAAAGATCCGCAAAGCATCCTTCATGACCGATGGATGCGCGCACTCGGCCATGTGCTGCGGCACGGCGGTTCGGATGACGGAGGGCATGCTGCCCGAAGCGGCGGAAGAAATTTCGCAAGAGGAAATCCTAGCGGCGGTCGGCCCCGTTCCGGAAGACCACCAACACTGTGCATTGCTGGCCGCCAATACCATTAAGAAAGCGCTGGAGAATTATTCCCGCCTGCCCACCAAGCGTTCGTTGAAACAAAAACTCAACCACTTTTTCAAATCGAAAACCCCGGAGAAAAACCATGTCTAGCTGTCCTTCAAAAAATCCCGCCGCCACCGATGACGACCAAGTGAAAATCAATGAACGAATGAGCCAGATCAAGCACAAGGTTTTTGTGTTGTCGGGGAAAGGCGGCGTGGGCAAAAG
>JAOZKS010000170.1 GCA_029935255.1 Pontiella sp. | reverse complement strand
GCCAAACGCTTGCGGAGGTGGGTGGAACCAACTGTTTTGTGGTGGAATGGATCTCGATCCCCGACCGCCTCTACAGCATCCAGTGGAGCACCAACCTGCTATCCGGGTTCCAAACCTTGGAAACCGGCATCGAATTCCCGCAAAATAGCTACACCGACACCGTGCACGGTGCCGAAGGTAGTGGGTTCTACAAGGTCGATGTGCAATTGAAATAGAAAATAATTGGCGGGACATCCTTGTGCGGTGCCACGCAAGCCATCGACACCGTTGCATAAAGGAGAAAGGCATGAAAAAAAGGTAACTACTCAGGTGCGGGAAGCTGGAGGCGGGACATCCGTTTTTTTGGCTGGGCTTTCGACATATTGAAATTGCCGATCTACCCCTCCTTTCTTCGCATTAACAGCTTGTCCGAATCCTCTAAATCCATAAACTGATCCTATGCGAAAATCCACGATCCTGTTGCGCACCGTTGGCCTGCTCCTGCTTTTCCAAACCTTGGAGGCGACGGCGCAATATAAGATTCGCGAGGGCGATGAAGAGGGGGTGTTGAAGAGCTCGACCATTCTCGTTCCCTATGCCTTTTCGACGGAAACCCTCGGGTTTGGTGTGGGTATTGGCGGTTCCTATGGGCCGAAGGGGGAGAGCTACTATTATGGAACCGCCTATGGCACGGACAATGGATCGTCCTTTGGCATGCTGGGCGGAAATCATTTGCAACTTCCATGGATCGAACGGCTCCGCGTGCGCCCCACGATCATGGTGGGGCACTATACCCGCATGCGCATCTTTGTGGATGGGAATCCTGATTTTACCTCTGAGCGAGCGGGCTCTAATGAATCGAGCGAGGATAACTATCGAGAAGAAGATGCCATCGATATCGTGATGGATCTGGAATTTCGCTACACCCTGCCGTGGGGGCACTACCGCGATACCTCCGTCCATACCTACATTACCGACAACGGAATCCTGAAGGATAATCCCAGCGGTGCAACTTCGATGAACCCTCTTAAGAGCGGTCAATCGACGGTTATTTTCGAGCCGTACTACCGCAAACAATTCACCGATGTTGAAGGCCATGAAACCCTCTTCTTTAAGTTTGGCTATAAGCATGATAATCGCGATTTTATCCCGAACCCCCACCGGGGCTACCTCATCAAGACCCATATTTCCCACGATCCAGACTGGCTGGCCGATACCCGTAAATGGACCTCGTTGGATGGGGAAATCGATGGCTTCATTCCCTTATGGGATACAAGCTGGACTCGCCAGCAGACGCTGGCCCTTTCGGTATGGGGGGCCTATTCCCCGACGTATGATTCACGCTCTAAAGAGGGGAACAAAGGAATGCCTCCCTACTTCACGGGGCCAACCCTCGGCGGCTATTGGCGGTTGCGCGGTTACCCTTCGTACCGTTTTCACGACAAGGCCGCGCTGCTTTATACTGCCGAATACCGCGTTATGCCCGAGTGGCAACCCTTTGGAAAAGTGAGAATGCTCGACCCGCTCAAAATCCGCTGGTGGCAGATCGTCGGGCTGGTGGAGGCCGGTCGCGTGGCACCTTCTTGGGATCTGGGTACACTGCATACCGACATGAAGTACGACGTTGGAATCGGCCTGCGCGGAATGTTCCATGCGAGTATCGGTCGGCTTGACTTTGTGGTATCGGAAGAGGGGTTTGCTGTATCCGCCATGCTCGGGCAGACGTTTTAGTTCCTGCGTTCCTACCCCCTCCCTTTTTCCTTTTTTGATCAATTATTCTGTTCCTTGATGCAGGTCAAGAAGCCGAGAAAAGGGGGTTTTTTGCGGGTGTTCTTTATCATCGTTGTGCCGGATTCTATTCATTATTCCTGTATTCATTCGCAAATCGGTACGATTATGGTTTTGAAGCTTTCCATCTTCGTGTTTGCGCCCCAACAGAGAAATACGTTAAAATCAGAAAATTTTGAGTTTGTAATACCATTGCATAAACATCGGGTCTTCCATGAGAAATCTTTCGACTGTCACTGTTTTATTTGTTCTTTGTCTGATTTATGATGCCTCTGCCCTGATCGGGAGTTACAGCGGTGGCGCGGGAACCGCAACCGATCCCGCGCAAATCAGCAGTGTGGCAGACCTTTTAGAGCTGGCGACCACCGAAGACGATTACGGAGAGCATTTTATTCTGACTGCCGACCTGAACTTGTCTGGGCAGAGTTTCACCTCCGCAGTCATTTCAAAAGACACGGATAGCGACTCTGGATTCCTCGGAGTGCCTTTCTCTGGAAGCTTTAACGGAAACGGGCATGTCATCTCCAACTTAGGCATCAACGCCTCGGGCCAGCCGGTAAATGACTATCTCGGACTGTTTGGTTATATCGAGGGATCAAGCGCTGAAGTATTTGACCTGACTCTGGCCAACGTGAGCATCACTACGGGTAGCGACGCTGTATTTGTTGGCGGGCTGTGCGGCTCCAATGACGGAATAATCAGCGGCTGTTCCGTCAGTGGAGCCCTCTCAACCGGGATAGACAGCGAGACCTGTGGCGGACTGTGCGGACACAATATGAATCTGATCACCAACTGCCAAAGTAGCGTTTCGCTCACCGTCGGCGATGCCGACTCCTGCATATCCGGCGGGCTATGCGGAATAAACCAGGGATCGATCCATGACTGCTCCTCGAGCGGATCGGTCAGTGGCGACAGCATTAACACTGCCGGTGCATTTTGCGGACAGAACAGCGGTGGCGGAAGAATAAGCAACTGCACAGCATCCGGCTCTGCCGCCGGTGGAACCGAATCTATTAATATTGGAGGATTCTGCGGTATGAACGACAGCACCGCGACCATTGAACAATGTCGTTCATCCGCGTCTGCTTCGGGGCATAATCACACGGGTGGATTGGCGGGTTCCAACATCGGTCAGATTCAGCAGTGTTATGCCATGGGTAACATCACCATGGTCGGTGACGGGGGATATGGTTCCGGCGGGTTGATCGGCGCTAATGAAGGTGCGGTCGGGGAAAGCTACTCCATCGGTGCATTTACCTTGCCCTCGGAGGCCTGGGCCGTTGGAGGATTGATTGGGGCGGACGAAGGCGGCTCCGAATCCAATAGCTTCTGGGATACCGAAACCTCCGCTCAGGCAACCAGCGCAGGCGGAACCGGACTCACCACAACGCAGATGCAGACCCAGAGCATTTTTGCCACTGCCGGATGGGATTTTTCCGAGGTGTGGGTGATGAGCGGTTACCCGATCCACCTCTCCGCCGGGACTCCGGAAGTTCAGGTTGTTTCGATTCAGGTCGGCGGCCCCATCAGCGTAGTAGAAGAAAGCATCGAAGAATATACCTGCTTTGCCTTTTATACCGACGGCAGCAGCAACGATGTCACCCAAACGGCAATCTGGTCGGTCAGCCCGACCAATTTTGCGTCCATCAGTTCCAACGGAGTACTCACCGCATCCAACGTTTCCTCAAACAGCTATGTCGATGTGCAGGCGGTCTATACCGATGCGGATGGTTCCTACACCAATACGCTTGAAATTCTCATCGAAAATTATGACGGCTCATATAGTAGTGGCGAAGGAACCGTGGAGTCGCCCTATTTGATTGCAAACAAAGCCGATCTGCTGGCGTTGCGGGCGACTCCCTCCGATTATGATAAAAACTTTGCTTTGGATGCAGATATTGATCTGGCAGGGGAGGTCTTCACCAATGCGGTAATCGCCCCCTCCTTCGCCCACGGTAACTTTGTCGGCACCCCGTTTCGTGGAACATTCGATGGTCAGGGGCATGTGATCAGTAATTTATTCATCGATGTTGCCGGTCTTTTGGCCGATGACTATCTGGGTCTGTTTGGGAAAACAGAGTATTATCTGCCCCAACCCGAAGATGAAGGCGGTGAGACCGCCGCTCCGACCGCAGTAATTAAAAATCTCGGGGTTAAAAATTATATTTTCATATGCGGGGAGCTCGCCAATTATATCGGCGGACTGGTCGGCGAGAATGCCGCTGGGCTGATTTCCGGCTGCCATGCAACCGGAACCATCACCGGTGGCGACTATTCTGAACAGTGGGGAGGTCTGTGCGGATACAATCAGGGAACTCTCAGCAACTGCCATGCAAATGCTTCCGTTCTGTTCGGTGACAGTGAATGCAACCGCAACGGCGGGTTAGTTGGTCTCAATTCGGGGAGCATTATCGATTGTTCTGCCTCCGGCGTTGTTTCCGGTGGACCAAACCAATGCGGATACACCGGTGGATTGGTCGGCCTCAATGTTGAAAGCACTCGCATTATTAACTGCCATTCGGAAGGTTCCGTTTCCGGCAGTAGTGATGTCGGTGGATTATGCGGGAGAAGTAGTGATGGCGCTGTTATCAGCAACTGCTACTCAAGTTGCACTGTTTCTGGATCAGCCACGATTGGAGGACTGATCGGGGCCTTTGATTCCGGTACCATGGCCGACTGTTTCGCAACCGGCGCAGTAACCCCGTTTGACGGCACAAAGAGTGTCGGCGGGTTGATCGGTTACTGTTACAGCGCCCAGATCATCCGCAGCTATGCCTCCGGTGATGTGGCTTGCAGTAATGGAATCGGATACGCTGGCGGATTCTGTGGCAATGATGTGTACAACACGACCATCAGTAACTGCTATGCAACCGGCGACATCACCGTCGGAGGGGGAACCAATTATTATGTGGGTGGGTTCTGTGGTCGGCACAACGGAATCATCACCCGGTGCTATTCAAGCGGTACGCTGAGTCTGACGGGCGCACTCAGTCAAATCGGCGGCTTCTGTGGCACCAATGAGTCCGTTATTTCGAGTAGTTTCTGGGACACCGACACGTCCAGCATGATGTTCAGCGATGGAGGAACCGGAAAAACCACCGCAGAAATGCAGGCTCAAAGCACCTTTACCAATGCGGGTTGGAATTTCACCGACACGTGGTATATGCACGGATACCCCGAACTGACCGCACTCGATACCACCGAAAAAGTGGATTACTTCACCTGGGCCGAAAACGAGGGAATTCCGTTGCTCGAACGTGAACCGGAAGACACCCCGGCCGGCGACGGCATCCCCAATATTATCAAATATACCGCCGGACTAGCCGCGATGATTCCATACACCCCCGCAGACGTGATGCGCATTGCGCCCGCCAGTGAGGACGGGTATTTCTCGATCACCTATTCAAAATCGAAAACGGCGAAAAATGCAGAACTCCAGCCGGTCTGGACCGGTGCGCTCGACAGTGAATGGATACCGGAAGGCATCACCCACGAATTGATCAGCGTCGATGGCGATGTCGAAACCTGGAACGTCTCCATTTCGTTGGATATGCAGGGATTCATGCGGCTGCAGGTTTTCCTTCCGGCGGAATAATCAGAAACGCTTCCTAAAGGAAATAGACCGTACAGAGTCACGCAGAGGGGTCACACGCAGAGGGGTCAGACCTCTTTTTAAATCATTTTTGATTGGCTAGGAAAGGGGTCACCCATTAGAGGTTCCAGTCAAACACAAAATACCCTGCCATGGCCGTTTTTCAACGGCCTGCTGGTTTTTCTTTTTGCTTGATCGGTTCTACGTTGTCTTCCATCGCTGAACGTTCGCTGCCTTCAGAGTCTTCAGAAAAGGGGTCAGGAAAAGGGGTCAGAAAAGGGAAAAGGGGAAAAGGGGTCAGTCCTCGGATTTAAGTATTGATGGTCGGGGCGAGTAATGGCATAAGTAACGAATGCCAAGAAAACCAAGAGTTGAGTACGCGGGAGCGATCTATCATGTGATGAGCTGTGGGAATCGGGGGTGAGGATAAAATACTATATTACGGGAGTGACCCGAATAGCACTAAGTTAAGGGTTTTTAGAATTCGATTTTGGCGGCACGTAAACCTCAGGCT
>JAOZKS010000544.1 GCA_029935255.1 Pontiella sp. | reverse complement strand
ATAATCTAACTAAAATTAAAATGTTATTCGCAGGCTAAGTCCGACAGACTGCTAGCGAATTTAGCTATTACTTGGACAATGGCCTTCTTGCTTGGGATGCTGTTGAGTCGGACAGTACTGACCAGTGGTTGCAAAACGTGTACGCATACGACGCATTCGGAAATATCACAAATAAAACCATCTATGGTGCAGATATTGTTGCCAGGCTCCAACAGCGCACTACACACGATCCCAAGGGGCGCTTTGTGGTTGAATCAAAAAATGCGTTAGGGCATTCGGAAGATATTGTAAACGATGCGGAAACCGGACTGGTTAAATCGAGGACGGGGCCGAATGACCTGACAACGACATGGCAGTATGACTCGTTTGGGCACCCTACTAAAGAAAATCGGGCCGACGGGACTTCGACCACAACGACCTATGCATGGGAAACAGGCATTTCCGTAAGCATCCCTCTCGAATCCGGCGGAACCAACATGCTCTTAAGTGCCGCGTATTCAGTCACGACCCAAGCAAGTGGTTTGGCTCCGACCAAGGTGTGTTTCGATCAGCAAGGCCGAGAGATACGCACGGTGACCGAGGCCCCGGACGGGCGTAAGATTTATCGTGATACGGGCTACAATAAACTGGGGCAACAAACGGTGGTTAGTGATCCGTATTTTGCGGGAGCAACGCCGGACTATGGATTCACCGAGTATGATGCGCTCGGAAGATCGAAAACGGTCATTGCCCCGGACGGAACCCAAACCGCATTTGGCTACAATGGATTGATCTCAAGTGTTACGAACAATCATGGCGCGACAGACGGCTCGGCGGAATCCCGCAACCAAGTAACGACGACCTATAAAAATACCAAGGGTGAAACGCTCAAGGTGGTCGACCATCTTGGCTACAAAATCGAATATGACTATGATGCCGCCGGAAACCTCGTGAAAACTACCGATGAGGCGAATAACGAAGTCGTGATGGAATACGACCTGCGCGGCAATAAGATCCGTCAGAACGATCCCGATATGGGCGAATGGTTCTATGTTCATAACGCCCTCGGCGAACTGGTTTCCCAAACGAACGCAAGCCAGCAAGCGATCTCGATGCAGTATGATTTGCTCGGACGCATGACCCAGCGAAATACCCCCGAAAATATGGCCAAGTGGTACTACAACAATCCCGGCGAAGGCGGGAAGCTGGGTGCGCTCTGGCGCGAGGAGCATTCCGATGCAAGCGGCACGAATATCGTCCAGCGCCGCACCCATGCCTACGACGCGCTGGGGCGTCCGTTGCTCAGCCTCTACAATGTGGACGACAAGTGGTACTACACCTGCAACACCTACGACGAATTCAGCCGCGTCGAGAAGTCCCACCGCTTCTGGCGACCGCAGTCGATCATTGCTTCGGGCGACAACCTCAGTCATGTATGGAATTCCTTTACCAGCATCAACACCTACAACTCGCGCGGAGCGATCACTCAGGTTTCCGATGCCTCCGGCCACGTCTGGTGGACCATCGACGAAACCGATTTCGATGCCAAAGGACACCTGCTTGAATACACGCTCGGAAACGATGTGGTTACGTCGCATGAATACAATCCCGACACCGGATTCATCACAGAAATCCAGCTTTCCAACCTGTCCGACGGGCTGTCCACCTATGGATTCCAGCATGATCGATTGGGGAACCTG
>JAOZKS010000543.1 GCA_029935255.1 Pontiella sp. | reverse complement strand
CTGCAGCTGGTCGGCTTCGTCCGCTCGGTTTTTCAAGGCTGTCACTGCTTCCACTGCCGAATCCTCGGCGGCATCGGCCGACAGGCCCAATAGTTCGAACACTTTCTTCATGTTCTTAATCTCCTTGTTCCTGTGGCTAATCGGCAGTTTATCCCCTGCGCCACGATTCGACAGGGGCTGCATACCTTTCATATTGGGTTGGTTGGTGAGGCCGACGCTCTCCAAACAAAGCGGGCGGAGGCGGTTGGATCCTAGATCCTCGCAATCGGCGGAGCTCCAGACCGGCGAGACAAAGCGGTAGCGCTTGTTGAGGATTGCGGGTTCGCCGAGGTCCGTCCATTCGATGCGCGCCCAGAGGCCATCCGTGCGGGCCTCCACGGCCGCGACCCAGCCAGCGGCTTCGGACTTGCGGCCTTCGTCGTAGGAAAAGTGATCAAAATCGACGAGCAGCTTGGCTCCGGCGGCTTGATAGCGCTCGACCATGGCGGCCACCGCGCGATCATCGATTACCTGCAGGATGGTGGCCTTGCCGTGGCGAACCTTGAACTCGCCAAATGGCACCACATGATACCAGCCATCGTCGGGAAGCTTCTCGCCCCGGTTCAGAATTGGAAGGTTGTTGTAATATTTCATGCTGCACATCCTGTCAGGTTCGCTGGAAAGTTTCCGGCTACGGTTCGGTTGGTTCGGTGGAAAATGGAGGTCAGAGGGCGAAAGACAGAAGACAGCCGGACCGCCCCAGCGAGACCGGCTTGCATAACGCCGGAACCGTCTTGCATAAAAACGACCCTGTCTCCTGCCGTATGTCGGGGCGTATTGGCCTCCAAACCGCTCACAGATGCTCTCAGGCGGTTTTTAGGCAAAATGATTTTCAGGCAGAATGATTTCATGATTCGCGCTTCGCCCCCTGCTCCAGTCCGTTGAAGAAATTGGCGGAGAGCGTATCGGCGATGGCATCGGCGGCAGCGGGATCGTCGAGCACCTCGGCGGCGAGCTCGGGGAGTTCGTCGGTTTGGAAGAATTCCACCGCATCGAGCAGCTGGTCGTCGTCGACGGTGTCGAGGATCTCGATCAGCCGGTCGACCACCGGTTGCAGGTCTTCTGCAACGGCGATGGCCAGCGCGGTGCGAGCATTGGCGCGCAGCGTGGCCTGCTGCTTCTCTGCCTTGGACTCTCGGTTCCGGAGGAAGCGCGGCCAGTTGATTTTCGATTTTCGATTTTTGATTTCCGATTTCCCTAGTGCCTCGTCCCTCATGCCTAGTGCCTGCTCGATTCGAGCCAGCGAATACCCGGTCCGCTCGGCCAGATCGTCGACATCGATCTCGATGCCTGCCTGGAATAGCTTGAGGGCGTTGCTGATGAGCAGTGCCACATCCTCCTGATCCTTGGCGGCAATCTCGAAATAGGCCAGATGCGGCTGGTTCGGGAACTTGGCGGTAAGGAAAGGTTGATCGATCGACTCGCGGAGCAGCTCCGAAATCTCAGCCGCTTCCGCCTGGGCGAGTTCGTTGAAGGCATCCTCGTGGGCATCGGTTGCGCCGCCGCCAATGCCGGTGGCTTCGGAGAGCATGGTCAGCTTTCCGCCGGTCCCGGCGAGGACCATCATCGTGTCCTGATATTCGAGGTGCTCCTTGAAAGGGTTGGTTCCGCGCACACCGCCGCCGACCGCTTCCACGCCTGCGCCGT
>JAOZKS010000016.1 GCA_029935255.1 Pontiella sp. | reverse complement strand
ACGGATCATCCCTGCTGGCAGGGCGATTTTGTTGCCACCATGGCGGAATATCTGGAGTATGGCCTGAAGGCCGACGAAGCCCCCGACGCAGAAAGCTTTCTGCCTATACTTAACGGCAAGCCGATGCCGGAAAAACGGCGAGCGGCCTTTATTCAGCACTCCAGTGTTGGGCAGTTCGCCATTATTGACGTTTCCGGGGAATGGAAGCTGATCGATGGAACGGGGGGCGGTGGAAACAAAAAAACCGTGGATGCGGACAATCAGGAAACGCTGCAAAGAGGCGAGATTCGCGGAACGCCGCGCCAGCTTTTTAATCTAAAAAACGATCCCGGCGAACGAGTAAATCTGTTAGACGATCCATCCTCAGAGGCCTTGGCTAAGGAAGAGGAACTCTACAACCTGCTCAATACCTTTCGCGGCGACAAGGAGTGGGGAGCTGATGGTAATAGCCATGTTCCACGGAATGAATCGAACAAAAAGGAATTCGAATCATGATAAAACATCTATTGAACCTTTTCCTCGCATGCGCCGCCGGTTTGGCGGTGGCGGCTGAACCTCCGAATATCGTGGTGATCCTTGCGGATGATCTGGGGTTTGCCGATGTGGGCTACCACGGAAGCAAGGATATCCTTTCACCGAATATCGATTCGATTGCCCGCAATGGAGTGCAATTTACCAGAGGCTATGTGACCGGGGTGGTTTGCGGCCCCACTCGCGCCGGACTGATGACTGGGCGCTACCAGCAGCGCTTCGGTAGCGAGGGTAATCCCGGTCCCTATGCGAAGAAAGGCGCGGAGCTAGGCGTGTCTCTCGAGGAAACGTTAATGAGCAGTCGCCTGAAGGAGTTGGGCTATCGAACGGCCTGCATCGGTAAGTGGCATATGGGTGGCGAACGCGGCGATACGCGGCTCTTTCCCCTCCAGCGCGGGTTCGATGAGTTTTTCGGCATTCTCGAAGGGGCCGCGCGCTATGAGGATGTGCATAACGTTGAACAAAAATACATGAGGGGCAACGTGCTCGTTGAGCGCGAGGACGACTATTATACCGATGCCCTCGGGCGGGAGGCCTGCCGCTTTATCGATGAAAGCAAGGATTCACCTTTCTTCCTGTATCTCGCATTCAACGCCGTGCATGCCCCCATGCAGGCCAAGCAGGAGGCGATGGAAAAATTCCGCGATGTGGAGGATCTGAACCGCCGCACCCTTTGCGCCATGCACTATTCCATGGATGAAAACATTGGGCGTGTGCTCGAAGCCCTCGCAAGGCATGGGCTGGAGCAGGATACATTGGTTGTCTTCCTGAGCGACAACGGCGGGAAGCCCGACAATAACTATTCCGTCAACGACCCGTTCCGGGGGCAGAAGGGCGATGTCTACGACGGCGGTATGCACGTTCCGTTCTGTATTCAGTGGCCACGCGCAATCGAGCCGGGGCAAACATACGGGCAGCCGGTCGTGTCGCTCGATATCCTGCCTACCTGCGTGGTCGCCGCCGGGGGACAGCCCCGTCCGGATTGGAACCTCGAAGGGGTGGATCTAATGCCGTATATCCTTGGTAAAAAAGAGAGCCGTCCGCACGAGTCGCTCTACTGGAAAACCGGTAAAAAATCCGCCGTTCGCCAGCGGGATTGGAAGCTCGTCTCCATCAATGGGCGGGTGGAGCTGTTCAATCTGGAGGACGACCCCTCCGAATCGAACAACCTTGCGCACCGAAATCCCGAAAAGGTCGAGGAGCTGACGAGGCTCTACGCCAAATGGGACAAGGCGAATATTCCGTCCAACTATGGCTGGAACAAGGCGCTCGGCCCGGCGCGCAACCCCTCGGCGGACTGGAAGAAAAAACTCAAGTAAGTTCATGGTGTCCAACCGCCGGATGTACAAGACGGTTCATTTAAGCTACGCTGGTTGTTCAATGAAACATGATCCTGAATACAAAAAGCTTGTCCAGAAGTATCAGAGCCAGATGGTCGAAACAATGAAGGGTTGCAACGATCCCATGCTTGGGGGTTTTCGAAAAACGTGGAGATAAGGTGGCGGTCGGCGAATATCTTTCCACACGGGATGCGGAGGTGAAGGTGCGCAAATCCCGGCCCGATATGTACAAGCGCGGGCATGGGGGAAAAGCCCCGAAGAAAAAGCCATCGAAGGTGGAAAAGAAAGCCAAGGTTTCCGAGGGTTGGAATAAATAGGAGCGTACTACGTAAATACGAAGGTCGAAATCATGAGAAAATTATTGTTTACCGGATTCATTATGCTGGGTCTCTATGCCTCGGCCGCGCAACAACCCAACATCCTATTCATGTTGACGGACGACCATGCCGTGCAAAGCATCGGTTGCTTCGGGACGATTTTCGAGAACTATGATCCGACGCCGAATCTGGATCAGCTGGCCGCCGAGGGGGTGAAGTTTTCAAATGCGTTTGTGAACAACTCGATTTGTGCGCCGTCTCGCGCCGCCATCCTGACCGGGAAATACAGCCACAACAACGGCGTCCGGGCGTGGGAGGAGTTCGACGGTTCCCAGCAGACCTTCCCCAAACTGTTGCAGGATGCGGGCTACCACACGGTGCTGATTGGCAAGTGGCATTTGCATTCCGATCCAACCGGTTTCGATGAATGGACCATCCTTCCGGGGCAGGGCGACTATTATGACCCGAAGTTTCTGGATGCGAAGCATGACCGCAAAAACCCGATTCAGAAAAAAGGCTATGTGTCCGAAATCATCACACGCATGGCCGAGGAAATCATTCGCAACCGAGATCCGAAAAAGCCGCTGGCGATCTTTGTGCATCATAAGTCGGTGCATATTCCGTTCCTTTGGGATGAACGTGAAAACGATTGGCTGGAAGGGGAAACCCTGCCGGAACCGCCCTCCCTGCGCGATTCGTGGGAGGGCCGCCCCGCAATTGTAACGGCGCACAACAAGGTGCCCAATATTGAAATGCTGCATAAGAATTTCGAGGATGGGATTAAGCAGAAAAAAACGAAGCGCTATAACGATCCCGCCGAAAAGAGCATGACGATTGCGGAGCGGAATACGCATCGATATCAGTATTATCTCAAGTCCTACCTGCGCACGGCCAAAAGCATTGATCGCTCAATGGGCGAATTGGTGGCGGTGCTGGAAGACGAAAAGATGACGGATAATACCGTGGTGGTCTACATGTCCGATCAGGGGTTTTATCTGGGAGAGCATGGCATGTCGGACAAGCGCTGGGCCTACGAAGAATCCATGCGCACCCCGCTCATCATCAAACATCCGAAGGGCATCAAGGGCGCAACGGTCGAGCTGTTTGCAATGAATCTGGATCTCGCGCCAACCCTGCTTTCGCTGGCGGGCGTTGATGTTCCAGCCGACATGCAGGGCCGTAGTTTGGCTCCCTTTCTCGGCGGCAAGGAACCTGCGGATTGGCGCGACCACGCCTACTACCGCTACTACGATTCCAAGGGGTACAACATTCCCCAGCATCAGGCCGTACGGACGGATACGCACAAGCTCATCTATTTCCCGGAAGCCGATCGCTACGAACTGTTTGATATGAAGACCGATCCCGTCGAAATGAACAACCTTGCCGAAAATCCAGAATATCGAGAGACGCTTCAAAAAATGCAAAAGAAGCTGGCTGAGGCACGCAAGGAGGTGGGGGATGAAGATGAAGATGTTTATCCCATAAAAAGGTAATTGGAATGCGAAGAACACTATTTTTAGCTATAGCGCTGGGCTTCGGAATACAGGATGCATCGGCTTGGCTTTTACATGGGAGGGCGAATCCAGTGGAAGGTCTTATTGCAACGGGGCACGATAGCCGGATCGATTTGGAGTGGAGTCCTTCGTCGGACCCGGGAAGCACCTACGCCATCTTTCGCTCCTCCAAAGCCGGCGGCCCGTTCGAGAAAATAAATTCCGAGCCGCACAGCCCGTATGTTTATAGCGATTTTATAGGCACCAACGGCGTGGTCTATTTCTACAAGGTTGGTGAGTCCAAAAAGAAGCCGCCGGACATGATACCTGTTTCCGCAAAATCGTACGCCATGGACGACGAGGAGCTGCTGACTTCGATTCAAGAGGCCACCTTTCGTTATTTTTGGCAGAATGGCCATCCCGTAAGCGGGCTGGCACGGGAGCGTAGCGACCATGGCGATGATGACTGCACGACGGGCGGCAGCGGGTTTGGCGTGATGGCGATTGTGGTCGGTGCGGAACGAGGATTCGTTCTGCGGATAGCGGCGGCCGAACGGATGCTCAAGATCATGACCTTTTTGGAAGAGAAGGCCGTCCGCTACCATGGGGTCTGGCCGCACTGGTTGAACGGTGCAACCGGAGAAACGCGTCCCTTTGCCCGCAAGAACGGTATCCGTGCAGACAATGGCGGCGACCTGGTGGAAACCTCATTCCTCATCCAGGGCATGCTGACGGTTCGGCAATACTTTGATCGCGATGATCCGGTCGAGCAGGAAATCCGCGAACGCATCACGCGAATGTGGCGTGAGGTTGAATGGGATTGGTATCTGCGTGAACCGGACGGGAAGCAGCTTTACTGGCACTGGTCGCCCGACTATGGCTGGATGATGGATCACCCCATCGGCGGGCATTTCAACGAATGCCTGATCACCTACCTGCTCGCCATCGCCTCCCCGACGCATCCCATACCGCCGGAGTGCTACGAAGAGGGATGGATCGGCGACCCAGCGGAATATGCCAATCCGGACACCTACTATGGCTATCGGCAGTGGGTCGGTATGCCCATGGGCGGACGGATGTTTTTCACACACTATTCATTTCTCGGGTTTGATCCGCAGGGCTGGAGCGACCCCTATTGCAACTATTTTGAAAACAGCCGAAACATTAGCCTGATCCACCGGGCCTATTGCATGCAGAACCCGAAACGGTTCGAAGGTTACGGGTCGCAGGCGTGGGGATTAACTTCATGCATGACGCCGGAGGGCTATCGCGGGCTCGATCCGCTATTCCG
The DNA here is from genome assembly GCA_029935255.1 of Pontiella sp. Lineage (GTDB taxonomy): Bacteria > Verrucomicrobiota > Kiritimatiellia > Kiritimatiellales > Pontiellaceae > Pontiella. Next base: position 12,900 of record JAOZKS010000016.1, on the reverse strand, counting down.
CGATAATGGAACCATTGCTCCCACCGCCGCGCTTAGCGCCATGCCCTATGTGCCGGAAGAATCCATGGCCTCGCTACGGCATTACTACCACAATCTCGGCGATCGCCTCTGGGGCGAGTTTGGATTCTACGATGCCTTCAATCTGGAGCACGACTGGTTTGCCGGAGAGTATCTGGCCATCGACCAAGGCCCCATCATCTGCATGATCGAAAACCATCGGACGGGATTGCTCTGGAAACACTTCATGTCCAATCCCGAAATCGAACCGATGCTGAAATCCATCGGATGGGTGCGATCAAACGATGATATGGAAAGGAAATAAGGGCCGGTGTCCTGCAGGGTGTAGATGACGTTACACCTTTGAGGCGGATTAACTCGGGATTAATAACTGCCAAGGTCGCAGATCGGCCCCGTGGTCGGTGACGGTGTCCCAGAACGATGTCTTGGCGAGTAGACGCTCTCCTGAATAAGATCCTAGGCCGATTTTTTCGATTCAATGACTTTGAGGCCTTCGAGCGGATGGAGGCCGTGTTCGACCATGTCGCGGGTGATGGTGCTGTGGGTGACATCGTCGCGCATGGGGATTTCGTACATGACATCGAGCATCAGGTGTTCGATGATGGCACGGAGCCCGCGGGCTCCGGTTTTTCGCTTGATGGCCATTTTGGCCAGCGCTTTGAGTGCCGCGTCTTCAAATTCGAGTTCGACGCCATCCATGGAGAGTAGTTTCTTGTATTGCTTGACGAGTGCGTTTTTCGGCTCGGTCAAGACGAGGACCATCTCTTCCTCGGTCAGTTCATTGAGCATGGTCACGACGGGGAGACGGCCGATGAATTCGGGGATGAGGCCGAAGCGAAGCAGGTCTTCGGATTCGACGTTCATGGTGACAAAGTTGGGGGATTCTTCCTTCTTGTCGGCCATGCCGAATCCAAGCACTTTTTTGTCGACGCGCTGCTTGATGATCTCCTCCATGCCGACGAATGCGCCACCGCAGATGAAGAGAATGTTGGAGGTGTCGATTTCGATATACTCCTGCTGCGGGTGTTTGCGTCCGCCTTTCGGGGGAACGCGGGAAACGGTGCCTTCGATAATTTTGAGCAAGGCTTGCTGCACCCCCTCGCCGGAGACATCGCGGGTGAGGGAGGAGTTGTCGGTACGGCGGCCAATCTTATCGATTTCGTCGATGTAGATGATGCCGCGCTGGGCGCGTTCGACATCGTAGTCGGCAGCTTGGAGAAGTTGGAGTAAAATATTTTCCACGTCTTCGCCCACATAGCCGGCTTCCGTTACGGTCGTGGCATCGGTGATGGCATAGGGAACGTTAAGCGAGCGTGCCAGCGTCTTGGCCAGCAGGGTTTTCCCGCTACCGGTTGGGCCGATCAGCAACACGTTGCTTTTGTCGAGCTCAACGCCATCTTCATCCAACTGCGCAAACATACGCTTGTAGTGGTTATGCACAGCAACGCATAGCACCTTTTTGGCGCTGTCCTGCCCAATGACGTATTCATCGAGCTTCGCTTTTATTTCGTGCGGGCTGAGCACGCCGATTTCCTGGGAAGTGGCGGGATCTTCGTCGCGCTCGATGTGTTGGTGGCCGAGTAGCGAATCGCATAGGCCGACACATTCATCGCAAATGAACACGCCGGGACCGGCGATGAGTCGTTTGACATCTTTTTCACTCTTTCCGCAGAAGGAGCACTCGGTGGATTTTTGCTTGTCGGTCATGGGGCTGCCTCAAAACTATTTTGCGTGTGCAATCACTTCATCGACCAATCCATATTCAGCGGCTTGTGTAGCGGACATGAAGTTGTCGCGGTCGGTGTCTTGTTCCAGATCTTCAATACTCCGGCCGGAATGGTTGGCCAGAATGCCATTGAGGATCTGCTTGATGCGCATGATTTCCTGCGCCTGAATATTGATGTCGGTGGCCTGTCCCTGCGCGCCGCCGAGCGGTTGGTGGATCATGATCCGTGCATTGGGGAGGGTAAACCGTTTTCCGGGTGCACCGGCAGCCAGCAGGACAGCGCCCATGCTGGCGGCCTGACCCACGCAGTAGGTCGTGATGTCGCATTTCAGGAACTGCATGGTGTCGTAGATGGCCAGCCCGGAGGTGACAACGCCGCCGGGGGAGTTAATGTAGAGACTAATGTCTTTTTCAGGATCATCGCTCTGAAGGAACAGCAACTGTGCAATAATCAAGTTGGCAACGTTGTCATCGATGCCGGTGCCTAGGAAAATGATCCTTTCCTTGAGTAGCCGTGAATAGATATCGTACGAGCGCTCGCCGCGTCCGGTTTGTTCCACCACCATGGGGATAAGCATATTAGCCATTTCGTTCATTTCAAACTCCGTTTCTAAATTCTACTTGATTTTCGCATTTTCGAGCATGTAGTCGAGCGCTTTGTTAAAGCGGATTTGCTCGCCGACACTATCTAAGGTGTCGTTTTCTTCCATTTCCTTGTGAAGCGAACGCGCATCCTTCTGCTGGCGGATCGCCATCGATGCGATTTCCTCGTCGATTTCAATTTCGCTTGCATCCAGCTCCAGTTCTGTAGCAATTCCAAGGCCAATATAGCGAAGTTTTACGTTTTCAAGCGCCCGTTCCTGCGCCTCTTTGAAAATATCCTTCTGCTGCTCGCCAATTTGCTCCTGCGTCATGCCCATCATCATGCGTTGCTGGGCAATGTCATACATAGCGTTGCGGCTTTGCTGCTGAACAATGCTTTCCGGAACGTCGAGTTTGGTTTTCTTCACCAAGTATTTGATAATCTGCTCGTGTTTAGCATTCAAATTCTTATGTTCCGCAGTTTGCTCCATCTGCTCGCGAATTTGCGAACGAAGGGATTCTTCCGACTCCACCTGCAGGCGGGCGAGGAAGGTTTCGTCGATTTCGGGAAGGGTGCGGACGCGGACGCCGGTTACTTCAATGCTGTAGGCGGCTTTGATGCCGGCGAGTTCCTTGACCATGAAGGATTCCGGAAACTCCACTTCAACTTCTTTCTTATCGCCGATATTCAAGCCCACAATGGCCTCGCCCATGCCCGGAATAAAAGCGTGTTCATCGGCGGAAACCCAATAGCCTTCCCCTTTCCCAAGTCCTTTGGCTTCCGGGGCAACCTCTTCGAGCGCTTTTCCGCCGGTGGTGGCGGTGTAGGTCAGCTGGGCCATGTCACCTTGCTCGACGGCTTTGCCTTCGACTTCTTCATAGTTGGCGTGCTGGTTGCGGATGGAATCGATTTGCTCCTGCACCTGCTCGCCGGTAACGTCTTCCTTCTCTTCCTTGATCGGAATATCGGAATACTTTGGCAGCTTGAACTCCGGCTCGACATCGACGGTCACAACGAACGCCAGCGGCTTATCTTCTTCGATCTTTACATCGGAAACATCAATCACGCCAACCACTTTCAGCTCCGTCTCCTGCAGGGCATCGTGGTAGAATTTGGGAACCATGCGCTCTTCGAGGTCTTTGGCGATTTCGTTGGCAAATTTCTTGGCCACTACGTGAGCCGGGGCCTTGCCCTTGCGAAAGCCGGGAATGTTTACGGCTTTGGCATACGCCTTAAGGGTTTCCGTGCGTTCTGCCGTGAGGGTGTCCGCCGGAATCTCGATACTCATGGTTTTGCGGCAAGTGCCCGCATCCTTGACTGAAACTTTCATAAATCCTTTAACTCCTGTAATTAGACCCATTTTGGATAAAGGGCGCTGACATTACGCCTCAACCCTGCACAGGTCAAGTCAGCGGCGACGCGGGTTTGGATCTTAGAAAAAGGTCCCAGGCATTGGAAAACACGATTTCAAATGCTTGGAAGGGTCCGGTTTTCTGAAGAATTAGCGCTTTTTGGTGAACCGGTCTTTGACGCGATCCATGAAGGTTTCCTTGCAGAAATCTTTGAATTCACCGGCATCAAAGAAGGTGCCGTGACAGGATGCACAGCTTTCGAGCTGGATATGCGGTTGCTCCACATCGTGAACCGGCAGCATGGGAATGGAACATTTTGGGCATTTGACCTCCCATTTCTTATTCATTTTCGAACCCACCTTGGCATCGCCTGTGTCGATCTGGGCGGCATCCTTGATTTCCACGAGTTCCTCGGCTTCGAGTGCATCGAACCACAGGCCTCCACAGGCCTTGCACTGGTCGTAATCAACGCCCTTATACTGGTTGGGCTTCATTTCATTTTTGCATTTAGGACATTCCATGATGTTTCCCTAGGTTATTGTTAATGGTTGCTGATAGACAGACTACCTATCTCTTTTTATACTGTCTACTTTCATTGTATATCCATGTGTTCTTGTTTCCCATTACAGAATTTCAATGGTGTTATAATGGGATGAGGGCGCGAACGCACGATAGGGTGTTTCTAGTTTCAAGGGGAATGATGATGAACTCACATGAAGTACTTAAAAAATCCGTAAGCGATCTGGGGGTGAAATCGGTGGCCTCCGATTTAGGGCTCTCCACTTCACTCATCTATAAATGGTGTCAGCCCTGTGATTCCGAGGATTCCAGCGGAGCTGAAAATCCGCTGGATCGGTTGGCCAAGGTGTACGAGCTCACGGGCGATACCGGGCCGGTTTCATGGTTGTGCCAGCAGGCGGAGGGCTATTTTGTTCCTAACGCTCCCCTGAAGCTGGTTGAATCTGTTCCACTGCTGCACATGACGCAACGGATTGTGCATGAGTTTTCGGATTTGCTCGATGTCTTGACTGAAAGCATCGACAATGACGGTAAGATCGATTTGCAGGAGGCGCACGATATTCGAGTTGAATGGGAAAAATTAAAGTCCTCCGCCGAAAGCTTTGTGAGCTCATGTGAAAAAGGGAACTACGCGGACTAACCGCAAGGGAAAATATCATGCAGGAATGGTGGAATGGCTTGGCAGGAATTACGCAGTTCTTCTATGGAATGGCCGCTTTTTTCAGTGTGTTCTTTTTGTGGCAGATGATCGGGGCCTTCGTGGGGCTCGACGGCGACAGCATGGAGCTGGGGGGCGATGTTACCGATGTTCCCGACGACATGGATTTTGACGATGTGATGGAGTCCTCGGAGGCTTTCAAAGTGCTGAGTCTACGCTCAGTCATCACTTTCTTTACTCTGTTTTCATGGGGCGGAGCGCTCTACATGAGTGAAGGCATGCTGCCGGTCAAGGCGATGGGGATCTCCTCGATCTGGGGCTTGGTCGGCATGCTTGCAATTGCCGGAATCTTTTACTTCATGGGAAAAATGAGTGAAACCGGCACGAAGGACGTGACCTCGGCCATGGGGAAAACCGCGACCGTCTATCTCGATATTCCGGCGGATGGCTTCGGAGAAATCAAGACCACGGTCAGCGGGGCGGTCGAGCATATCAAAGCTAAGAGTATCAACGGGGAGGCCCTGCCGTCCGGCACGCAAGTGCGTGTGGTGAAGGTGGTCGGACAGACCTTGGTAAAGGTGGAAAAACTAACTGAAAAAGGAGAAGTGTAATGACTAACTTAATTCTACTCATCATTATTGCGATCGCGATTATCGGTTGCGTCATGGCGTTTGTAAGCCGCTATCGGCGTTGCCCATCGAACAAAATTCTTGTGATCTATGGTAAGACCTCCAGTGGCGCGGCCAAGTGTATCCATGGCGGTGCGGCTTTCGTTTGGCCGTTGTTTCAGGACTTTGCCTACCTCGACCTCGAACCCTTCGTGGTTCCGATCGACCTGAAGAATGCGCTCTCGCAGGAAAACATTCGTGTAACCGTTCCGACCACCGTCACGGCAGCCATCTCCAACACCAAGGGGATCATGCAAAACGCGGCCGTTCGTTTGCTTGGACTCTCCCGCAAGGAGATCGAAGACCAGGCGCAGGACATCATCCTCGGCCAAATGCGTGCCGTGATTGCCACCATGAAGATTGAAGAGATTAACCAGGACCGCCAGGCGTTCCTCGCCAAGGTGAACGAAGCCGTTTCCGGCGAGCTCGAAAAGATTGGTCTCTACCTCATCAATGTTAACATTCGCGACATCGAGGACGAGTCCGGCTACATCATCGCCCTCGGTCGCCGCGCCGCCGCCGAAGCCATCAACCAAGCGTTGGTCGACGTGGCCGAACAGGAAAAGATCGGACAAACCGGTGTCGCCATACGCGAACGTGATAAGCGTGTTGCCGTAGCCGCCGCCACGGCCGAAGCGGAAATCGGCGAAGCCTCTGCAGATCGCGACCGCCGTTCGCAATCCGCCGCACTGGATGCGCAGGCGGCCGAAGGCGAGACCGAGGCCCGGGCCAAGAAAGCGGCCTATGTGGCCAACCAAAACGTGGCCGAGCAGGAAGCACGCAACCGTGCCGAGTCCGCCGCCCGCGAGGCCGACGGCGCCATCCGCGTGGCGCAGGAACTTGCCGAGAAGAAGGCGGAAGATGCCCGGGGTGAGCGTGAAGCCGCCCGTCTCAATGCCACCATCGTGGTTCCCGCCACCGCCGATAAAGAACAGACCATCATTGCGGCCGATGCCCAGAAAGAACGCTCCATCCGCATCGCGCAGGGTGAAGCCGAAGCCAAGTTGGCCAAGATGAAAGCTGAAGGTGCTGGTGTTCAGGCCATCCTTGATGGCAAGGCGCAAGGCTATGAAGCCCTCGTCAAAGCCTGCCAAACCGCTGATCAGGCCGCTTCGCTATTGATCATCGAAAAACTTCAGGAGATTGCCGGCATCCAGGCGCAAGCCATTCAGGATCTGCCGATCGAGAAAGTAATCGTCTGGGACGGCGGCGGCAAAGAGGGCGGTATGGCCGGACTGGGCGGACGCCTCATGGGTGCGCTACCCCCGATGCACGACATCGCCAAACAGGTTGGCCTCGACCTCCCTGAATTCCTGGGGAGGATGAAGCAGGAAGAGGAAAAGAAGGAAGAACCTGAAGCTGAATAGTTGAATTCTTCAGGAAATCAAGAACCGCCCCGCATCTGCCGGGCGGTTTTTTTATTTACCTAACGTTTCGAAGCCTTTGTCGAGTAGCTTGCGCGAGGTGGCATTGCGGGTGGTGTTGTCGGGGCTTCCCAGCGCGACGGCGATGACGCGTTTTCCATTGCGTTCGGCGGTGGCGGCGAGCGACCAGCCGCCCATGCCGTGGTAGCCGGTCTTCAGGCCATCGCATCCTTGGTATCCATCGACGCGCTTGGCGAGCGTGTTGCGAGTGGCCAGCATGGTTTCGCCTCCGCGAATATATTTTAGCTCCGTGCTGGTGTAGCGCAAGGTGCCGGGGTGGCGTAAGGAGGCAAGACAGAGGATGGCAATATCGTAGGGTGTGCTGATGTCCGGCTGAGTTCCGTCGGTGGGGGGCAGGCCGTGGGGGGAGTGGTAGGTCGTGGCGTTCATACCCAGTTCGCGGGCTTTTTGGTTCATCATATCGACAAATGTATCCCTGCTTCCGGCGACATGTATGGCGAGGGCATAGGCGGCATCGTTGGCCGAATGAACCATCAGGGCGTAGAGCATGTCGTCGACCGTAAAGTTGGTTTCGCGTGGGTCGAGCCAGATCTGCGAGCCCCCGATCTTGGCGATCTCGTTCGTGATCTTCACCTTGTCGGCGAGCCGGACCACTCCGGCATCAATCTGTTCGAGCACGATGAGCATGGTCATCAGTTTGGTTACGCTGGCGGGATAGCAGTAGGTGGTCGCGCGGCTTTCAAAAAGGATTTTCCCGGTACGTGCATCGATCACGATGGCTCCTCTATATGGACTTCCGGTCAGTTTGGGATAGACCTTCGTGGTGCGGCGGTTGGAGCGGTCGGAACGCAAATAACCTTCGCGGTTGCCGGGTGTGGCGATTGTTTCGCGAGCTTGTGCGGGGGGAAGGTCGACCACCTCAACCGGGACGATGTGCTCCGTCGCTTGCGGAACGGCCAGCTCGGGGATGGCAAAGTCGGCCAGGGGAGCGGGGGTCGGGGCGGGAGCGACTTTTTCGGGTTTGGTGGCACTTGGTGCCGGGAGCTTTTTGTGAGGGTTGCTTTTGCCGATGAATAAACCGAATACCAAGATATGCACGGCAATGAGGGCGGTGGCAATGACTGTGACGTTGCTTTTCTTCATATGAAAATGTACCAATTCCTAAAAGTCCGACATCACAAGGAATTCATGCACGACATACAATCCCTATTTGTAAAAAACATTATCGGCAATACGCAGGCTCGGATCAAGGAACGCGGCACGGCCTTTGCGCCTTCCAATATAGCGCTTTGTAAATATTGGGGTAAGCGCGATGCCGCGCTCAATCTACCCATTAACTCCAGCCTCTCCATTTCCCTCGGACATCTCGGCACGCGGACGGAACTTCGGGTGTGCGATGAGGATGTGGTCTACCTGAACGGCCAGCTACAATCGCTTGATGCCGACTTCGCTCAGCGCATCAGCGTATTCCTCGATCTATTCCGCCCCGCGCTCGGAACCGTTCATTTTGAAGTGCGGACGGAAAACAATATTCCAACGGCCGCAGGCTTGGCCTCGTCGGCTTCGGGATTTGCGGCACTGGTGATGGCGCTGGACGATTTGGCCGGGTGGGGACTGGACAAAAAGGAGCTTTCGATGTTGGCGAGACTTGGAAGCGGAAGTGCATCGCGGTCGGTCTTTGATGGCTTTGTGCAGTGGCATGCCGGGGACAAGCCTGATGGAACCGACTCCTTTGCAGAAAAACTGCCGATTGAGTGGCCGGAATTCCGCATTGGAATTCTGGAGCTTTCGACGGCAAAAAAACCGATTGGATCGCGCGACGGAATGAACCGTACGGTCGAAACCTCGGAGCTGTATAAAAGCTGGCCAAAGCAAGCCGCGGCCAATCTGGAAACCCTTCGCACGGCCATCGAAAATCATGATTTTCCAAGCCTTGGGGAAACCGCCGAGTGCAACGCGCTTTCGATGCATGCGACGATGATGGCCGCTTGGCCGCCACTCATCTATCTCCAGCCCGAAACCATCGAGCAGATCCACAAGGTGCAGCGCGTTCGTTCCGAAGGTTTGGAGGTCTTTCTTACCATGGACGCGGGCCCCAACATTAAACTCCTTTTTCTCGAAGAAAACGAAACCGCAGTCTCCGCCGCCTTCCCGGACTTGAAAATGATTAAACCTTTTGGGGCCGAAGAATGAAGAAATGGGGAATTATTTTTTTAGCAGGGCTTGTTTTGGTCGGGACGGGGGTTCGCCTGTTTTTGTCATCCCCCTGAAAAGCGCGGTGGTGTTTTATCACCAAGTGACGATGGATCGGATTCCCAGCTCGGCGAATGTGCAACCGGCGGCGCAGACAAATGCGGTCTGCGTGGGGTCGAAGTCCTGCGCCGAATGCCTGCAACAACTGCCACTCCGAACCGACCCAATCGAGTGAATGGGCTCAGGAACGAATGGACGAATGGGGCATGGCGACATGGGAGCGGAACTAATCGTGTCACAGCGGGGGCCCTGATTCCCTGCAAACTATCCCGGCGGTTGTTCTTTCTAGTCTACCTCTTTCTAGTTCATCCATGCCTTGCGCGAACTCTACGAAACCATTATAAGTGTTACATATTTTGGCACCGCCTGCGCGCTGTGGGGTGTGTTGGTGTCGGAATGGAATGTAAATATTAACGGACAACCGAGAGGAAGGATACTATGATACATTGGCTAAAGAATAATGACGCACTGGGTACCACCAACCGTGGGGTGCCGTGTGAATCGGGGCTATGCACGCTCTGTCGTGGGTCGGAAGTTGCTCTACCCGCGCGACTATCCGCAGACCACCGCAGGTTCGGCGAATGTGACCTCGCTCGGCGTCGGATACCAGTCGTTGCGTATCCAGGGCTATGCCTACGGCGCGCACGGGCTCAACGAAGGACTCTCGAACGATCCCGACGACTGTATCTTCCCGAACGTGAACGTGGAAACTTCCTTTGGCAACGAAATCAAGACCAAGTGCCGCGTCCCGATCATGACCGGTGCTCTTGGCTCCACCTTCATCGCTGCGCACTATTGGGATTCGTTCGCGGCCGGTGCTGCTTTGTGTGGCTTTCCGATCGTCGTCGGCGAAAACGTAGTCGGGGTCGACCGCGAATCAACGCTGGAAAACGGCGGCATCACCCATGCGCCGGAGCTTGACCGCCGTATCAACACGTTCCTGCGCTACTACGATGGCTATGGCGCAATCATTGTCCAGATGAATGTGGAAGACACCCGCAATGGCGTTGCGGAATATCTCGCCGAGAAATATGGCGACCAGATCATCCTTGAGCTCAAGTGGGGACAGGGGGCCAAAGATATCGGTGGCGAAATCCAAGTGAAGTCGATCGAATATGCGCAATTCCTGAAAAAGCGCGGTTATGTGGTTGATCCGGATCCGACCGACCCAACGGTGCAGGAGGCCTTCAAAAACCATGCCGTCACCTCGTTCGCGCGCCACAGCCGCCTGGGCGGAACCAATCTCGATACGGCCGCGCAAGTGCAGGAGGACTTCATGAATGCGGTGGCCTACCTGCGGAAGCTCGGCTTCAAGCGTATTTCGCTTAAGACCGGAGCATACGGGATGGAGGCGCTGGCGATGTCGATCCGTCTTTCGGCCGATGCCAAGCTCGACCTGCTCACCATCGATGGCGCGGGCGGCGGAACAGGCATGAGTCCGTGGAATATGATGGATCACTGGGGAATTCCTTCTTTGCCCCTGCACGCCAAAGCCTACGAATATTGCAAGATGCTCGAAGATCAGGGTGTTGAGGTGCCGGACATTTCATTTGCTGGCGGTTTTGCGCGCGAAGACCACATCTTCAAGGCGCTGTCGCTTGGAGCACCGTACACCAAGCTTGTTTGCATGGGGCGTGCACCGATGATCCCTGGCTATCTTGGAAGTAATATCCAAGGTGTTTTTCAGGAAGAGAAACGTGAGCAGCTGCACGGCCACTGGACCGAGCTTCCGTCGACGGTTAAGGCCGTTGGAACCTATCCGGAAGAAATCTTCGCCGGGTGGGAAGCCGTAAAGGCCAAGGTCGGTGCCGATGAAATGAAAGACATTCCGTTCGGTGCTGTTGCGATGTACGGCTATGCCGACAAGCTCGCCTGTGGCCTTCAGCAATTCATGGCCGGTGCGCGCAAATTTTCGTTGTCGGAAATCACGCGGGATGAGCTGGTTGCCGCCAATCGAGAAACCGCAGTCGAAACCGGTATTTCCTACATGACGGATGCACTGAATGATAAAGCGGTGAAAATCATGGAAGGGAAGTTCTAATCCTGTTAGGTCAATCACCAAAAAAGCCGGGGCATGCCCCGGCTTTTTTGGTTCCATACACCTTTTCGGCTCGCAATTATTTTGTCGAACCTCCAGATGTTGAGTTCGCAAAGAGAAGGAGAAACGATGCCGGAACTTCCAGAGGTTGAAACGATTGCGCGGCAGTTGCGGGCGCGAGGGGTCGAAGGGCGGGAAATCCTTCGCGTTAAGGTCAACTGGGCCCCGATGGTGGAACCGTCTTCGGCGGCAGCGTTTTCCACGCAGGTTCATGGAACAACCATTGATCAAATTTCCCGGGTTGGGAAGTGGATGATGTTTTCGTTGAGCTCGGGGCAAACGATCATGATCCATCTGCGCATGGCGGGCAGTTTTTCCATGGAGGCGGGGCAGTACGACCGGTTGGTGCTGACGCTGTCGGATGAACTGAGTCTATACTACCGCGACACGCGCAAGTTTGGTCGGTGGAAACTGGTGGATGATCCACAGGTGATTCTCGATAAGCTGGGTCCCGACGCTTTGACGCGGCAATTCTCGCCAACGTATTTTCGCGAAGCGATGCGCAAGCGGCATCGAATGATCAAACCGTTGATTTTGGATCAGTCGATTGTGGCGGGGCTGGGAAATATCTATGCGGACGAGGCGCTGTGGGAGGCGAAGGTCCATCCAGAACGTCGGTCGGATTCGCTGGACGAAGCCGAACGATCAACCCTGTTCAAGGCGATCAAGCATGTGTTGTCCCTTGGCGTGAAGAATCGGGGAACATCGCTGGGTGACGGGAAAACCAACTATCGCGATGTGGACGGAGCATCGGGTGGGCACCGTGAAGAGGTGAAGGCCTACGGACGATCCGGGAAACCCTGCGAACGCTGCGGAATTTCTCTTGAAAAAATGGTGGTTGCTCAGCGCGGAAGCACTTTTTGTCCCGTTTGCCAGCGTATATAACCCAATAAAACCGGGGGTTTTGTGAAAATATGAAAAAAGTATCCACATTCCTGTTTACAACGCGGACGGAAATTGTACTATATTCCCCGTTCTTAGGAACAGTAGCTGAAATTTAAAGGAGAGAAAAATGGAAGATATGGATCTGGATTTATTCGATTTCGAGATGGTGAAAGTTGGACAGAAGGTGCCCGAATTTAAGATGGCGGCATTCCAAAACGATGAAATTAAAGACATCAAACTTTCCGACTACACGGGCAAGTGGGTTGTGCTCATGTTCTATCCGGCTGACTTCACGTTTGTTTGCCCGACCGAACTCGAAGACATGGCTACGCTCTATCCGAAATTCCAAGAAGCCGGCGCGGAAGTCATCAGCGTTAGCACCGACACCGCATTTGTTCACAAAGCATGGCACGATACCTCCGATGCAATCGGTAAGGTTGATTATCCGATGGGTGCCGACCCGACAGGTGAAGTCAGCCAGCTGTTCGATGTCTACATCGACTCCGAAGGCTTGGCACTGCGCGGAACCTTCATCATTGATCCGAATGGAGTTCTGAAGACCTCGGAAATCCACGACCTCGGCATTGGCCGTAGTGCAGCGGAAACTCTCCGCAAGCTCGGTGCCGCAAAATTTGTACACGAGAATGGCGACCAGGTTTGTCCTGCAAACTGGGCGCCGGGAGCCGACACCCTAAAGCCGGGTCTCGACCTCGTAGGAAAGATCTAACTTCCCCTGGTTAGTTAACACCCCACCC
>JAOZKS010000542.1 GCA_029935255.1 Pontiella sp. | reverse complement strand
AATCCCGCTGTGCAAAAAACATGCGGAAACTCAACGATCCCTTTTCAAATCCCATCTCAAAACTCCTCTCTTGAATCCAAATTATTTAACCACGGAATACACCGAATACACGGAAGCCATTCAGACTCTTTTTTCCGTGTATTCTGTGGTTGTTAATATTTACCACGTCACGGTGATTCCCGTGGATACGGTGCGGCCGGGCGGCTTCAGGCCAGCGATGGCCTGGAAGTCGGTGTCCCACAGATTATCCACTAGAAGCGAAAGCCGGACATTATGCGCGAAGCGCGGGAACCAATGCAAGCCAAGGGATGCGTCCGCCCCAAAATCGCTGCTCGTACGCGCATCGTTTTCGGTCTGGTAGCGCAGGGTCTGTACGGCAAAAAGCAGGAATTCGGGTGTGAACCTCCACTGTCCGGAAAAATTGACGAGGTGCTCGGGATAGTCGAGTTCGTAGAGGCCATCCGTCCGATCGGCGTCTTTATGAACCCATTGGTAGAAGGCGCGAAGTTCCAGATTGTCCGAGGGGTAAAAGCCGATCTCCGACTCCAGCCCGGCAGTATTCAAGGTGCCAAGATCGGTCGCCGTACCGGCCATCCAGTCGGACGCGTTTTCCAGCCGCCGATGGAATGCCGCCGCCCGCCAGTCGAGGCTGGCCGAAGCAAACTGCCGGAAACCGAGTTCGGTATTCCGCGACTTTTGCTGCTGGAGCAGGGGATTGTCTGCGAGGGTTTGGTAGTCGGGTTGCTGGATGGTTTCCGAATAGGCCGCGTAGAACGTGGAATTGTCGGTTGCGAGCCAGTCCACCTCTGCCACCGGCAAAAACTCAGTGGCTTCCGAGGTCTGGAAAACGGAATTCAGACCCGCCTTTACGGTGAACCGCTCAAACCGCGCTTCCGGCAAAATCAGGAATGACCCGCGAGTGCGATCTCCGTTATGGGTTCCATCGACCTGCTCATTTTCAAGGTCGCTGCGCAGGTTGAGCGCGATATTCTGGATCTCCATCGTGCGGCCTTCAAGCATCACCGCGCCAAAGCGCGAGCGCACATCATACGAAGTCGGGCCGATATATCCATCATCGAACTGTCGCCACGCGGTGCTGGCGCGGAAGAAGGCGTCGTCGGGGTCGCCGCGGGTGGCTCCCAGAAAGACCAGTGCATCCTCGGTGGTCTGCCGAGCGTATTGGGTGGCGGTAATGCCATAGTATCCCTGCGCACCAAACTCCTTTTTCTGCCCCGCACCGATCAGGTCGAGCTGCCAGTCGTTCACGAAGTGCTGGATCTGTGCGCCGCCGGAATAGCGGTCGAGGTCGTTGGCGTCGTAATCGATCTTCCGCGCTTTTTCCCACTCCAAAAAACCACCCACGCCCGAATGAAACGCCGAGGCGGTGGCGGTGTAGTGTTCCTTTGTTCCGATCCCGGCTCCGGCTTGCAGGCGAGCCGCTTGCGGTACGGTGGTGTAGGCGGCGGTACCGACCAGATGCCCGGAGACGTTTCCCTCCCCATAGTGGGCGGCGGGGTCGGATAGCAGGTTTCCAGCGATTGGAAGTTCCGAATTAAAGTGTGCCGAGTAGGGGACTTTTAGATTCAGCCCATTGATCGAAATCCCCGCACCGGTATAGCTGCTGCCCCGGATCGACAGATCCTGTTGCGCCCAGCCCTGCGAATTCACCAGCACTATTGGATCTTCCCAGAGCTTGTGTTCAATTGATC
>JAOZKS010000169.1 GCA_029935255.1 Pontiella sp. | reverse complement strand
GGTTACCGATTCGCCGAGCAACCGCTTCTATCGCGTGCGTGCCAAGCTCCGCTGATTTTCCTCTTCGCGTTGCTGCGAGGGAGCTTACGTAGGCCGCTTACACCAACCTCTATGTAGTTCCATCGCAGTGAAGCGAAGATGGCTAGTAGGTTTCGAGTTGGATGGCGAGGGTTTGCAGATCGCCTTGCAGGGCCTCGAACTTTGCGATGTTTTCTTCCGAGCGTTCGGGTTGGGTTGCCAGCCATGCAGAGAGCTCCTGCTCTTTGCTTTCGAAGGCGGCCTTGAGCGTGTTGTATTCCTTTTGCTGAGTCTCTCCAAGCTGGCTCACGCGGAACTCCTGCAACTCGGTTTCCAGCTTCTCCACCGATTCTGCGAGTTCTTTCGCCCGCTGGGTGGCGGCTTCGATTTCCGCATGGGCCGTTTTGCTGGCTACGGTTTGTTCGGCCAGTTTTTCGTTTAGTGCGTCGAATTCGGCGCGGGCTTCGGGGCTTAGCGATTCGGCATATTTGGCGGTGGATGCCGGGCGGTTACGGAACAGCATGTCGAGTTCGCCCTGGAAACTGGCGGGTGTTTTTTCACGCCCCGCAGTCAGCCGCCCGAGCTCGGTTTCGCCATCATTGTCGAGCACCACAAAGGTGGGGAAGCCCTGCACGCCGTATTCCGTTTGAAGCGCATGGTTGCGCGCAACATATTTTTCCGGCACCAGACTCTTGTCGGTCGGGAAATCGATGAGCACCATGATCAGGTTGTTGGTTGCATAGGCGGCCCATTCCGGCTGGGTGAATACATTTTCTTCCATCACTTTGCACCAGCCGCACCAATCTGAACCCGAAAAATCCAGAAGGATCGGTAGTTCCTTTTCAGCGGCGAGTTTTTTGGCGGCATCCAGATCCATCGTCCATGTTCCGATTCCTGCGCCATCAATCTTGGCCTCCACTTGTTCGGCCTGTCCAATAGCGGTGGTGGCCAGCAGGGCGCCGACGATGAATAGAGTGGTTGCTTGGTTCATTTGAATCTCCATGGTTAATTGAGTTTATTTCTAGACCGAAGCACCTTCTATTGAAAGTTTATTGCGGACATTTTCAGGCGGACATTTTCAGCCGTACTGTGCAATAATTCCGACCTTGATCGGTTGTATGTTTTTCTGCGGAGACTTTATGAAGAACAAATTTATTGTGATCGTACTGGCATCGGCGTGTTCAGCGCTTGCGCAAACCAACGATTTCCTTACGTGGGAGCTGTGTCTGGATCGTACCAAGGCCCAAAGCCACGAGCTGGTATCCGCCCGCGCGGCCATCCGTGAGCTGGAGTATGGCGTGGCCTCGGCCAGTTCCGGATTTCTTCCGCAAATCTCAGCGAGCGCCAGCGTGGATCGGGGTCAGCGTGAGTTCCAGAACAACTGGGTGGACACGGAAGGTTCGGGGGCCAGCCTATCCCTAGATCAGGATTTGTTTACCGGCGGCGGGAACCTTGCATCTCGCAAGCGTGCTCTCGCCCAACTGGCCGTCGGCAATGAACAATACAGGAAAACACTATCCGGCGTAGAACTACGCACCCGATTGGCCTATGTCGATGTTCTGTATGCCCAGGATTTGATCGAGCTCACCGAAAAGATCGAAGAACGCCGTGCCAATAATGTCCGCTTGATCCAGTTGCGGTTTGATGGGGGGCGCGAGAATGCGGGTTCGTTGGCGCGGAGCAAGGCGCAGTTGGTGCAATCCGAATTCGAAGTCCGCGAGGCCGGGCGTGCTCTGGCCTACGCTCTCCGAAACCTCAGCGCCGCGATGGGCCTGATTGAACCGGTCTTGGGGGCGGCGGGCGGCCTGCAGGCCCTGCCCCCGGATGCGCTGGTCGATTTGAGCGGATTGATGAAGCAGACGCCAGACTACAACATTGCCACCACGCAGGTCGAAGCCTCGAGACAGGGTATGAAGGTTACGCGTAGCGCCCGGTTCCCCCAGATCGGCTTCGGTGCATCCGCGAGGGTTGGCGACCAGAACGCCGATAGATGGTTTGTGAAATATGATGCCAGCTGGAACGTTGGGTTGGATGCCCGCATGCCCATCTATACCGGCAACAGGCTCAAGAGCAATGTCGCCGCCGCCAAAGAGAAAATTGTCCAGTCTGAGATGGATCTCATGGACACGGCGAACACGCTGATGGCCACGTTGCAGCAACGGTGGAATGCCTATATCGATGCCGTCGAAAACGAGGCCGTGCAAAAAGAGCTCTTCGACGCGGAGATGCTCCGTGCCGAAATCTCCACGGCTAAATACAAGCAAGGGCTCCTCTCCTACGAGGACTGGGATATTATCGAAAGCAACTTGATCAAACAGGGAAAGACGCACCTTCAGCGGCGGCGGAGCTCCGAATCAGAACAGGCGCGCTGGAAGAATGCGCTGGGTTGGAGCGTGTGGCAAACGATGGAAGAAGGCAAATAACATGAAAAAAATAATTAAATGGATTGTGGTTCTCGCCATATTTGGAGGCGGGGGATATGGGTTCTACGGATCGAAAGTGAAGAAGAATGAAGCCGCCAAACCAAGTTATGATCGAACAAAGGCCGAAATTCGCGATCTGCGCATCACGGTTGAGTCGACCGGAGAAATCAAGCCGAGAAACCGTCTCGACGTAAAGCCGCCCATCGCCGGTCGATTGGAAGAGCTTCTGGTTGATGAAGGCGATGTGGTGGATAAGGGACAGGTTCTCGGCTGGGTCAGCTCCACCGAACGCGCCACGTTGCTCGATGCGGCATTGGCGACGAGTATTGAAGAATTCGAATATTGGCAAGATCTCTATAAACCCTCGCCGCTCATCTCGCCGCTCAAGGGAACGATTATTGCACGCAACTTTGAACCCGGACAATCGATCGGAGCGAACGATGCCATCGTCGTAATTGCCGACGACCTGATCGTCATCGCCAATCTGGATGAAACCGACATTGGTCAGGTCAAGGTTGCGCAAAAGGTTCTGGTTCGACTGGAGGCTTATCCCGAGAAAGAATTTTCCTGTGAAGTGGAAAAGATTGCCTACGATGCTCGATTGGTTAGCAATGTAACGATGTATGAAGTGGATGTGCGTCCCGATCGCCTCCCGCCCTTTGCCCGTAGCGGCATGACGGCCAACCTTGAGTTCATAATCCAGGAAAAGGAAAAGATCTTGGTGGTCTCTGCATCGGCGATCCAACAGAAATCCGCCGCCAAACCGACCACAAAGGCGGAGAAATCCGCCAGCGATGGCCCCGATCCGGATCGACGGGCGATGATGATGGAGCGCATGCGTGAACGCGGAATGTCCGATGCGGAAATCAAGGAACGGCTGGCTGAATTTGCGGCGGGTGGCGCTCGACCGGGCGGCGGAATGGGCGGCGGGAAAAAAGGCGGCGGGAAAAGCTCCAGTGGAATCTCCTACGTGCTGATCGATTCCGGCGATCCGGAAAAGCCCACAGAACAAATTGTGAAACCCGGAATCAGCGATGGCTCCTATACCGAAATTCTCGAAGGCCTTGAGGAGGGCTCTGAAGTCCTGATCCCGAAAATCAATATGGGTTCGGGTAAATCGAACGGAGGAAGCCCGTTCATGTCGACCGTGGGACGGGGTGGAGGCCGCCGCTAATGATCAAAGTCGAAAATCTACGGAAAACCTATCAGATGGGCGATGTCGAGGTACGCGCCCTCGACGAGGTTTCCCTCACGGTTGAGCAGGGTGAGTATGTGGCGATCATCGGCGCATCGGGGTCCGGAAAATCGACCTTGATGCATATTCTGGGTTTGCTCGATGTCCCCGATGCAGGAACGTTTGAGATCGATGGAACCGACGTGACCCAGTTTGCAGATACCGAACTCGCCGCGTTCCGCAATCGGGTGATGGGGTTCGTTTTCCAACAATTCAATCTGCTCAAACGCACCAGTGCCTTGGAAAATGTCGGCTTGCCGCTCATCTATGCCCGCAACGGAAAAAATACCCACTCCGCCAGAAAAATGTTGGAACTTGTCGGGTTGGGCGACCGTATGTCGCACCACACCAACGAGCTCTCGGGCGGGCAACAGCAACGCGTTGCCATCGCCCGCGCCTTGGTCAACAACCCCTCCATCATCTTTGCGGATGAGCCGACCGGAAACCTCGATTCGAAAAGCGCGAAAGAAATCATGGAGGTTATCAGCGAACTCCATGCCCAGGGGCTCACGGTCATTTTGGTTACCCACGATTCGAATGTGGCCAGCCATGCGCACCGGATCATTGAACTGCGCGATGGGAAAATTCTATCCGACACGATCAACCCCGATGCACCTGCAGTTCCAAAGATCGAAAAAAATGAAACCCCCTCAGAGGCTCACAAAGGATTCGGTATTCAGTCCATCCGTGAAAGCCTGATCCTGATCAAGCAATCCGTTCGCTCGCTTCTGGCCAACAAGGTGCGAACAGCGCTTTCCACACTGGGGATCATGATCGGCGTTGGCGCTGTGATTGCAACCGTGGCCATCGGGAATGGCACGAAGGCGGCGGTGGAGCAACAGATGAGTCGGCTAGGCTCCAACCTGCT
This sequence comes from Pontiella sp., assembly GCA_029935255.1. Classification (GTDB taxonomy): domain Bacteria; phylum Verrucomicrobiota; class Kiritimatiellia; order Kiritimatiellales; family Pontiellaceae; genus Pontiella. Next base: position 1,440 of record JAOZKS010000169.1, on the reverse strand, counting down.
CATGCTCTATCCGCAGCGCCGCTCTCGGGGTGGGGTAAGCCAAGGTTCGGCTTCGGCCTCGCGGTTGAGTGAGGCAGATGCCCGCGCCATTAAAGAAGAGGTGGCCCATGTGACGCGCGTCAGCTCCACCGTTGATGGAAATACGCAGCTCAAGGTGGGCAACCAGAATTGGAGTTGCCGGGTTCAGGGAGTGGATGTTGATTACGAGGAAATGCGCTCCTACCAACCGCAGATCGGCCGGTTCTTTACCGAGGAGGAGGTCAACTCCCGCGCGCGCGTGGCGATTCTTGGGCTTACGCCGGTTCGTGAACTTTTTGGGGGAGCAAATCCGATTGGGCGCGAGATTAAGATTAATCGCCAAACCTTCACGGTGATTGGGGTGCTTCCAGAAAAAGGGAGTAGCGGATTCCGCGATAACGACGACACCGCATTTGTTCCGATCTCCACGGCAATGCGCCGGTTGTTTGGGAAAAAATATGTTGACCGGATAGAAATCCAGATCGACGAGGCCGAAAATATGGACCGCGCCCAGACGGATATTCTGACCATGGTTGCCCAGCGGCATCGGACCGGAACGGCGGAGAACCCCTTTCAGATCCGCAACCTTGCCGAAATTCAGGATATGGTTTCCGAGACGAGCAAAATCATGTCGCTTCTGCTCTCAAGCATTGCCTCCATTGCACTGCTGGTTGGCGGGATCGGAATCATGAATATCATGCTGGTTTCCGTCACGGAGCGAACGCGCGAGATCGGCCTGCGCAAAGCGCTCGGTGCGCGGCGGAACGACATCATGCTTCAGTTTTTGATCGAAGCGCTCATCATCAGCTTTTTTGGGGGGTGTCTGGGTATTGTGCTGGGAGCCGGAGCGAGTCTGCTCACGGAGCGGTTTGCCGGCATGCAGGTTCTCATCACACAGGACTCCATCTTCATGGCCTTTGGCTTCTCCGCCATCATCGGTATTGTCTTCGGCCTTTGGCCCGCGCGCAAAGCCGCCCTCCTAAACCCGATCGATGCCCTTCGCTACGAATAACGCGTCAACCAGTCCAGAACATAGGCCAGCACCTGCTTCTGTTCAGGTTCATTGTGTGGCTCGTGATAAAAGTCGTCCCATATTTTCAAGGTACACCGATCTTTTACAGAGGCAGCAAACTCGCGCGAGGCCTGCGCCGATGTAATCCGGTCGGCATCGCCGTGCATCAGCAACAGAGGCCATGTGAATTCAGCCGCGTGTTCCAGGTTCCACTCGCCGTTCCGGAGCATATCCATTGCAAGGCGGGCGCTTATCCGGTCGTGGGTTAATGGATCGTTTCGATAGACCTGTACGACCTTGGAGTCGCGCGAAAGAGCATCCACCTCCAGTCCGCTGGAAATGGACAGGTGTGGTCGCACGCCAACCATCGCCCGCAACAGGAAAAGTCTCCACGCGGATGGTTTGACTGA
>JAOZKS010000541.1 GCA_029935255.1 Pontiella sp. | reverse complement strand
CGGCCACCTTTACAAGTTCAACCTTGTCGGCGGAGTACTGAATCTGGAAGTGGTGTCCGCCCTTTTCAAGCATGCCGTCGGGATTGCTGAAGGTGCCGGTGACGGAGATGGCCGAGATGATGGTGAATCGGTCGCCGTCCGAAGCGGTAAATCCGGTCGGAAGCGAACATTCCAAGCGTCCGGAAAGGTTGGCGGTTCCGTTGACCACCAGCGAGGTGGCTGCGCCAGAGACCGGTACGTCGAGCAGCGCCGCGGTAGACTGGTAGTAGTCGTTGGAAACCACCACGCCCGCCGAACTTACCGTATTCGTCACAATGTTGGTGCTGGGTGGGTTGATAATACCCGGGATGGAAAGGGAAACCTCGTCGATGGATACATATCCACTATCGTTGGGATTAAAGTCGATCCACATATTTTTACCTTCCGCCGCCGGGTCGGTGATGGCGGGGAAATTGGTCTCCATCAAGTTCCAGACGTACGGGGTGGGACTGAGGGTGAAGCTGAAGAGCGTATGGGGGGTCTCGCCGTCCTTGTAGAAGAGTTTGACGTCGATGGACTCACCGGTGGCCCATCTTAAAAATCCGGAGTGGTAGAAGTCAAGTTGGTAGACTTCACCGGTTTGGATGGCATCGCCCGTATCCTGAACCAGATTGTATCCGAGCTGCATGAGGCCACGGTAGGTTCCGGCATAGGCCAAGGTGGGTTTGGCAGCGTCCATTGTTTTGTTGGCACTGTCGGTGCTCCAGTTGTGAAGCTCGTTGTAGCTATAGTCGGCATCGCCCTCGAAGGAGTCCCCGTCTTCAAACCCGCCATTGTCGACAATGTTCATGCCGCCGCTTCCGCTTCCGGGAATAATGTTGGTGGTGTAGGTGGTGGTGGAGGTGGTGATGTCGAGCGTTCCGGCGTTGTAGAGAATGGCGTCGATGGTTCCGGACCCTTGGATGGTGGCATTCTCGGAAAGGTCGACCCAGCGCGTGGAGGCGAGGGTGCCGCTGTTGAGTTCCACGATGGAAAGCGGGGAGAGGCGGATCTCGTTGCGTCCGGTGAGCGTATTGCCCGGCACGATGGAAAGGACTTGCTCGGCATCCGTGGCCGGGTTTCCGGCAATCTCGATGCCAAGGACATTGATGTTGGCATCAAGCACAGCGGTTTGGTCGGTGGCTCCGGCATTGGCTAAGGAGGTGATCCACCGCTCTCGCGGGGCACCGGTTTCGGAGATGTAGGTGAGGCCGTTGAGCGTGTTGGAATAGGTGTAGTCGGACCAGTTGGCGGCCTCGCTGGCATTTGCTCCGTCGGTGCCGATCCAATGGTGGTAGGTGTTGGCAAACCATTGGGGCTCGGTGACGCGCTCGCCCATTTTCAAGGCGTAGAGTTCGGCAACGAGGTCGGGGTGGGATGATGCAATATTGGTGGCCTCGGCATGGTCTGCGTCGAGGTCGTAGAGTTCGCCCGATCCAACGAGCTTGTATTTGCCGCGGATGATCGAGTTGGCGGAGCCGGCCTCGTGGATGACGAAGTCGCGGTTGCGCTGTTGTCCGGTTCCGGTAAGCAGCGGCACAATGGAAACGCCATCGATGCCCAAGGGGGTTTCGATGCCGGCAAGATCGCAGAAGGTCGGCAGCAGATCGGTCACATCGACTACGCGGGTGCTTTCCGTTCCCGCCGGGAGGGATGAACTGCTATGGATCATGGCGGGCCATCGCATGATCAAGGGAACGCGGATGT
>JAOZKS010000015.1 GCA_029935255.1 Pontiella sp. | reverse complement strand
AATGGACGCTAATTGCGGTTCTTCTGGGGGTTTTATGGCCAAGCAATCCAAAGCAAATTTTCTGCCACAAAATTCCCGGAAGAGCCAAGAAGGCGATCAAGCGTTTTTCCTGCACGACAAGTCGCTTTCCCCCTGCGGGGGTGAAACGACGCTACACCTTTGTGGTTCAATCAGACCCCCTAGTTTAACAGCCGGATTAATAATTAAAACGGCAACTGCGCTGGCAAAAGTTTTTTGCAGAAGAGTCAGAGGCGGCCACGGGAGTGGTTCACTTTTCTTCGTACTCTTCCAACCTTCGTGATGAAGACCCACCTACCGCTCGTTTGTTCATCCGATTTAAAACACGACCACCCAAACGATGGCCAAGGCAACGAACGAGAGGGCGGTGAGGCGTTGCTGCGGGGTGCGGGCGTGGACGAGGAGGCGGATCCAGCCGATGTACCAGAAGAGGATGCCCAGGAGGGGGATGGAATGCACCTCCCCATGCGCGCCGGGAAGATTGGCCAATACGTCGACGATGCCGAGCAGTCCGTTAATGAAGACCAGTGCGGCGTGGTTGAAGATTTCGGAGGCGGCGGGAATGAGGATGGAGAGCCAACCGGAGAGCACGACACAAAAGGTGAGAGGAACGACGGCCAGATTACCGATTAATGATATGGGGGAGAATGAACCGAAAAACAGGGCGGTCAGGGGGATGGATGCGATAAAGGCGGCGATTGAGGTGATGATGAGCGAGGTTATATAGGCCCAAACGATGCGGATCCTGCCTTTGCCATGAACGAGGATGCGCTCGGGCACTACGGCGAAGGCCATGACGAGAAAGCTGACGACGGTGAAGGAAAAGATGAATCCGACGGAGAGAATTTCAAAGGGGTGGATCAACAGCAATACGATGGCGGCGAATGCGATGGAGGTGGGAACATCGGGCTTACGACGAAGCATCGGTGACAGGAAGAAGACGGCGGCCATGGTGAAGGCGCGCAGTGCGCTGGATTTCATGCCGGTGGCCATGACGTAGAAAAACAGCAGCGGCAGGAGCCAAATCCCCCATCGGTCGCGCGGGATGCCTACACTTTTTAGTATGATGGTGATGAAAAGGCCCACAATTCCAACGTGCAGGCCGGAGATGGCGAAGATGTGCATGGTTCCCGTACGCACGAACTGTTGGTGGATTTCGGGGGGAATGGCTTTGCGATAGCCCAGAAGCAGGGCCTTGAGGACGGCGAGCTGGGAGGGATGACCTTCGATCCCCTTCGACAGGCGCACCGCCGCCTTTTCCCGTAGCCGCTGCCCCCAGATGACGGGTGATAGGCGGGAGGGTGCGGAGAGTATTTCCCAATCATTGGACGCTGATACAGCGAGCATGATGGGATCGCCGTGGGGAAAGTCGCGCTGGCGCAGTTCACCGGAGAAGCGGATGCGCGCACCCTGCCGGAAGGATGCTTCGGGTGGAACGCCCGACACGCGGACCTGAATGCGGCCGCGTTTTCGCACCCAACCCGTGGAGGTTTTCATTCCTTCACACCGGAGCGGAAAGGTCCATGCGCCGAGTTTTCCGGAACGGTAGGCATAGTATGCGGGCGGGCCCGCCACACGCCCGATAACCTCCACATTGGCGATGGGCAGTTTGGGTTGCATCTGGTTGATTTCCACTTCGGACAACACGGAAGTCCCCAGCATGAAACGGCAAGCGGAAACCAGTGCCACGCTCAGGAAGATCCAAACCGTGGAGCTTTTTGACCGAAAAAACAGCCCGCTGAGCAGGAGAAAAAAGAGGGCTGCGCGCAGCAGGACTTCAAAGGAAAAGAGGCCGAAGGAAGCTCCGGCCATTCCGAGCACCACACTCAATGCCATACCGACGAGCGGGCGGCGGAGCATGAAACACGTTTCCAATTCGATCTGCATATCCCAAGAACGTATCGAACGTTCTTTGCAAGTTCAATAGATCTTTCTCGAACCGGTATGATGCCCGCATCGAAACCCTTTCGAAATTTTGGTTGCTGGAGGGCGCAATACCCCTACTCGGGCTTGAAAAGCTGGTGGTACGTCATCCTGACCTTGTGCTTGAAGCTGGAATAGGTGTAGCGGTCGGCGACGAGCTGCTGCCCTTCGGTGGCAACGGCGAGGGAGAAGAGCGGTTCCTGTATAACGCGGAGAAGTCCTTCGGCCATGGATTCCGAACTGGGGAGCACCGGTATGGAGGTTTTTTCGGAGAGAACCTCGTCATAGGCCGATTCGTGAAGAGTCACCAACGGCGCGCCGGCATGAAGAAGGGTGTAGACCTGCGGATGGATATAACGGCTTTTCTCTTGCGGAACCAGCAGAACGGCATCGGCAATTTCCAGTGCTGAAAGAAAGGTTTCGGGTTCTTTGTTCGAAAGAAAGACGCAGTGGCCTGCGATATCAAGACTGGCCGCCATTTTTTCGGCTTGTTCGCGCGCGCCCCCCTTGAAGAAAAAGGAGGTGTTGGGTTCCGCATCGATCACCTTGCGCGCCGCCATGAGCAGTTTACGAAAGCCGACTATACTTCCCGGAAGGATACGGCATACGATCACCCATCCCGATCGCTTTCCGAATGATTCCAGCAAGGTGGATTTTTCGATCTCCCGCCGGGCATAGAGCGGCTGAATGGGGATATCCTCAAGCTGCACGATCATCGCATTCTTCTCGAGACTATAGAGATCGGCCGTCAGGGCGGAACACGGGGAAAAGATGATTACAGCGCGATCAAGCGCCCGGGTTTCCATCCAGAGATATTGCTTCGGGAACAGTTTCCAAAGGGCGGAAGTCCCGATCCCTGCTTTGCCGGTAAAGCGCCGGGAGGCATCGTAGACGAGCGGGATCTTCTTCCATCGACTGAGCCCGTCAGCGAAAAAAACGGCCTGATCGACGGCATGGATTGCATCGTAGGAAACGCGCCGGGCCGTTCGTAGGCACTCCCTGCGCAACTGGGCGCGGCGCAGCAATTTGTCATCGCCACCCGCCAGCACGCGGATATTCGGATGATCAGGCAGGTCGGTATGCGGCGCAACGAGATCGACACGGTGACCGGCATCCGCCAAAGCACGCAGCATGGCGGCCGCGCGTACGCTCCCGCCGCGCAACGATACCTCTGCATACGATATGAACAGAATATTCATGATCTAAACGAGTGTACTAGCAGAAATAAAAACTATCGCCTCAGCTTCAGCAACTCGGAATCCTGAAGCTCGGAACCGGGCATCTTTAACTGGGGACCGAGATCCTTCCGCTCATCCATCCCATCGATGCTCTTCGCCATTTTTTCAAGCCACAATCGGGTTTCTTCACCTGCAATACGGTCGATGAACGCCTGAAATGCCCGGTCGTCGCGTATGGGGTCGAGCTGCGGATCCTGAATCCATCCTGTGACGAGTTTTTCCCCAAACAGCTGAACGGCACGTCCCAGCGCCTGAACCGTTTCCGGGCCTTGTTGAAGCTGCGCGTTGCAAACGGCAATCTGCTTATAGTAGCCTTGGTTGCGGTAATTGATTTCACGCAGTTTGCCCAGGGAAACCAGTGCTTTGGTGTATTCCTGAACCTGCATATAGGACAGTGCCTGTTGCTCCAGGGCATTTACATCCTTGGAATTCTGCTGCAATACGCGGCCGTAGGATTCCGCTGCCGCCGCAAAATCTTCCTGAGCAAAGAGCGCGTTGGCCAGATAGCGCTGAATGTCGGCATCGAACATATTCTGATCAAGATACCATTCAGCCATGTATTTCACGGCGGCGTGGTCGCCCAAGGCATCCAGCCCCTGAATCAACCGTTGCTGAATCTCCTGTTTGGAAGGATCGACGCTCAGCAGACGAATGTAGGCATTGACCGCTTCAACATAGTCTTCCTTCGCATAATAGAGCCGTCCAAGGCGCTCAAGCGCTCCGCTGTGAGAAGGATCGAGCCGTAGCGCATCCTGACACTGCTCAATCGCGTGGTCATAGATATTCCGCTGAAGCAGCGCATCCGCCGAGCGCACCAACCGATCGGCCTCCTGCCACAGAGCTACCCGCTCGGCAAACTTTTCACGCGAGTCCTGATCCTGAATGTCGAAATCCTCGATTAAGGCCACTTCCTGCAAAACCGGCGATGTGGCGCCCCCTCTCGAATGCTCGAGTAAAATACTTTCCTCGTAGAGGCCAATCCCCTTCCAAAGCATGAAAAAGGCAATCGCCAGCAACAGGATCATACTGACCGATTTAAGGATTGCCATGAGCGCCATTTTTTCGCGGGGGTCCATCTTGTCCGCATCCCGCCCTGCAACCGCCAGATGGCGGCCCGTCTTGCGACCGCGACCGGACTCGGAACCCCTGCCATCATCGTTCAGCGGGCGTTCAGTCGGGCTGGATGTGTAAAATTCGTTGCTGGAAGATATGGGGTCGAATCCTCCCTTGGCGTGCTTTGTCCTGCTGTTTTTACGTGTTTTTCTCATAAGTTTAGATGCATCGGATTCGCCAGCCAATCAGCCGGAAGATCATTCCATGAACAAAAGGTTGCAGTATTATTCGCGGGAGGTTAAGTGTCAAGTGTTGCTCCGGCAAGGAGGGGCTAAATCCAAACAGGTAAAATATGATGGCTTTTTTCACATTATTCGTGGCGGCATTGATTCTAGTTGGAATTCCAATCGGTATACTTGGACTGATCAATGCGCTTAGAAAACAACAGCCGGGCTGCTCCGGGAATCATGACTGCGTGGTCTATAAAGGCGTAAAAGTCACCTGCCCCTCATGCGACCTACGCGAGCTCAAGGCCGAGATTGCCGCGAAAAAACTGCAAAAAGAAGCTCTGGCAAGCGCGGGCTAAGGTCTCTCCCCAATTCATCCGCGTTTATTTTCTACGGCACTTTTCGCAGGTTCCGAAAACCACGATCCGGTGCGTGCGCTCCTCAAACTTGAGCCTTTTGCAGGCATCGGCAATGTGCTCCATGATGCCATCGTCCGTGAATTCGATAAACTCTCCACAGGCATCGCAGATCATGTGTTCATGGTTTGGATGATTGAAGGTGTGTTCGTAGTGCGCGTGCACATCGGTGTCGCGGATAACGCGCACAAACCCCGCCTCTTCCATTAGGGCCAACGTGCGATAAACCGTGCCGCGGCTTACATGATTGGGCCCGCTCGAAAGTTCGGCCGCGAGGTCGTCTGCACAAAAGTGGTCGTGACGGGAAAACACCTGTGTCAGCACAATCTTACGAGCCTGGGTTACCCTTGCCTGCCGTTTCTTCAGGAAATCCACAAAAAGCGGCCAGGCTTCATCCACCGACTGCCGAACCTCCTCCTCCAAATCCTGCCCTTCCTGTACTTTGCTCATTGCTGTGCCGCATCCTTTGTTTAAATTGAATCTATATATAAACAACTATATGCCGTATATTTGTGCCTGCAATCAAGATTTTTGCTGTTATATTCCTGCGTTTTGTGCAAATAAGTACAGCGATAAACCAAGGAGAACGATCATGGCACATGTTATTTCAAGCGAATGTATTTCCTGCGGCGCATGCGAATCCACCTGTCCGGTGGAGGCCATCAGCCAAGGCGACGACCTGTTTGTGATTAATGCAAACACCTGCACCGACTGCGGTGCATGCGTCGATTCCTGCCCTGTGGATGCCATTTCCGCGAGCTAGATTCAGGAAAGCAACCGACGAAAAAAGCGGCCGATTGGCCGCTTTTTTCATGCCTGTTTGATATGAAATCAACTTAATCCGTATTATTTCCTGACCCCATCCGCCTTACGCAGCTTCTCCAGCAACTCATTCATCGACTCCGCCTTTTCCGGATGCTTTGAAGCCACATTCTTCTGCTCGCCGGGATCGTCCGCAAGGTTGTACAATTCGGCGGGATTGGTCTTTTTCTTCTTCTTGGTTGGCCGGGGAGCCGGAATATATTTCCAGTCGCCCTGCCGAAGCGCCAATCCTCTGGCCTCCTCGATCATATATTCCTGCCCCACCGAATCGTTGCCTAAAAAGGCGGCGAGCGTGCTGCGGCTGTCACGCGCCTCGTTATCGGGCAGGTCGATCTCGAGCAGCTCCGCGAAAGAAGCAACAAAGTCGATCTGGTTGACCATGGCATCGGACACACCGGGCTTGATTTTTGCGGGCCAGCGAATGATGAAGGGCACGCGGGTGCCGCCTTCATAGATCTGGTATTTCCCACCGCGCCAGATGCCGGAGCCGTCGTGCCCGCGATCCTCCTCTTGGGTCGATGTCCGTACGGTGGTTCCGTCGTCGTAGCCATCGTCATAGACGGGGCCGTTGTCGGAGGAAAAGATGACCATGGTGTTTTCGGTCAGGCCGTTTTCTTCAAGTGCTTTGAGGATTTCGCCGGTGGCCCAGTCAAACTGCACCATGGCATCGCCGCGATAGCCCAGCTCGGTCCTGCCCTGGAAACGCGGATGCGGCGCGCGCGGCACGTGAATATCCTGCGAGGCAAAATAGAGAAAAAACGGCTTGTTCTTGTTCGCCGCGATATAAGCCTTCGCCTCCTTCACAAATACGTCGGCCATGGTTTCATCGTCCCAGAGCGCGGCCTTTCCGCCAGCCATGTAGCCAATGCGGCCAATTCCGTTGATCACGCTATTGTTGTGGCCGTGCGTACTTTGGTAATAGGTCATCGCCTCGCGGTTGGTCCTGCCATCGGGATACTGCGTGCTCCCCTTCTTGCTCCCCACCTCTTTCTTGCTTCCAACAAATAGCGGGTCATGGGGATCGAGATTCACCACGCGATGCCCCCGGAGATAGACACAGGGAACACGGTCGTTGGTGGAAGGCAGCAGGAAGGATGCGTCGAATCCAATCTCCAGCGGCCCCGGCTTCACCGCCCCGTTCCAATCGGTCATGACCCCCCGCGCACCAATTCCCAAGTGCCACTTTCCCACCACGCCGGTCGCATAACCCGCCTGCTGGAAAAGCTTGGGCAACGTCAGAATGTCCGTCGGAATACTTAGCGGCGCATTGGGTGGCAACACCCGAACTCCATGCCGAAAACCATGCACACCGGTCAACATCGAGAACCGCGAAGGCGAACAGGTGGCGGCCGAGCAATGGCCGTCGGTAAAACGCAACCCTTCGGAGGCCAGCCGGTCAATATTCGGGGTTGGAATCAACTTGGATCCGTAGGCCCCCACATCGCCAAAGCCAACGTCGTCGCCATAGATAATCACTACGTTCGGTTGGCTTTCCGTTGCAGCAAAGCCCGTTCCCGCCGAAGCAACCATCGCCACCCCGCACAACATCATAACAATACGTCTCGTCATTATTTCCCCTTGTTTTTCTTTGTTTTCTTCTTCTTTGAATTCGGATGGGACCTGTTTGAATCGGGCGCGCGGAAAACCCACGGCTTCCATTTTTCGACCCTTTCCTGCCAGACTTCGAGCGACTGGGTGGGATAGGTTGCGGGCCAGCCCCCCTTGCGAAATTCAGCGCTCACCCCTTGATCCTCGATGGCCTCGCGCCACTGGTTTAACGCAGCCAACAGCTCGGCCTTGATTTTTCCAAACTTGGGATCATCGGCGCGGTTATTAATTTCGTGCGGGTCGGCCTGGAGGTCGAACAACTCGAATTCCGGTTTGTTCGGCGCAAAAAAGGCCGCCTGGGCCGGGGTTAGTTTCCCCTGCATATGGAGGACGTTCATCTCGGCCAGCATGGGGTATTGCCTTTCTTTATATTCGTTAAGCTGGAGCCACGCCCGTTCCGGCATCAGGTTATGAATCAGCTTATAGTTCTTCGAGCGCACCATGCGCATGGCATCGTGGGTGCTGTCCATCTTGTCGCGCGCCGCAAACACATAGTTGCGTTGCCGCACCTCCGCCCCGAGTAAATCCTTGCCGTGTGGCTCATGGGTGGGTTTGGCTCCCGCCGCCTTGAGAATCGTGGCGGTAATATCAATGCTTTGAACCAGCTCCCCCTTCACCTGCCCCGGGGCGATAACGCCCGGCCAGCGTACCAGCATGGGAATGCGCAAGCCGCCATCGTAGAGGAACTGCTTGCCGCGAATGTGGCATCGGCCATGGTCGCCAATCACAAAGACCAGCGTGTTGTCCGCCAGCCCCTCAGCATCAAGCCGCTTCATGAGTTCGGAAATTTCACGGTCGCATAGCTGCATCTGCTCCAGGCCGTTGGCCCAGTCGCGGCGGGCGAGCGGCGTGTTGGCATAGTATGGCGGCAGCTCGATATCCGCCGGGTCGATCGGCCGTTGTGGATCGCGTTTCCACGAGCGATGGGTTCCGCTCAGGGTGATCTGCGCAAAGAACGGCTGCCCTTGGGCACGCTCCTTCCAATCCTTACCTGTAAAGCCGAGATCGCCCGCAAAGTTGCAATCCGTTTTCCCGCTCTTCATGCGGCAGGTAAAATAGCCCGCCTCCTTGAGCAGCAGCGGCAGGGGTTTGATTCCATGTGGCAAGGGTTTTTTATCTCTGGTGCGGTGCTGATTGGCTCCGATATAGTTTTGATGGAACCCGGTCATCATGGCTGAGCGCGAGGCCGAGCAGACGGGCGCGGTGGTAAATGCGTTTTCATAGCGAATGCCCTCGGAGGCCAGCTGGTCGCAGGCCGGGGTCAAAATCCCCTTGGTGCCATAGCACGACAGGTCGGGACACCAATCCTCCAACATAATCCAAACCACATTGGGGCGTTTCGCGGGGGTTTGCGCCCCCGCCATGCCGGCGGCCATGGAGACCGCCGCGACTGTGGTCAAAAAATCTCGTCTATTCATTGTTTTTCCTTTTTCCCTTTTCGGTCTTCTTGACTATTGGAAGTCTGTATCCATCCGGAATCGGCCGTTCTTCAACATTCGACGCGCGGAAGGCCATCCGGTTGGACAACGTTTTTTCCACGCTTCCATCCAATTGGAGGAAGGCGGTCGGTTGTTCACCTTGGCGGCCCTTATTCTCCGGATAAACTCAGGGCTTATCGATCTCAAGACGGATGAATCGTTGTTTAAATTCATGGTCCAGCGAAAGGTAATTGGTGACCGCATCGAATCCGGGACCGTAGGCTTCGGGGCCAACGCCGCTGATCCAGTGCGCCCAGTCGACCCATGCGCCTCCGACGAGGTCGTCGGTCACGCCCAGGTCATAATCCAGACCAATTTCCTGCGAGTCGGTGCGGCGCGGGTAGACATAGGCGAAGCGGTTGGATACGGTTCCGAAGGTTGGAACATAGCCGATGTCGTTTCCGTTGGTCGGGTCGCCGCCCATGCCGAATTCATAGAGGTTCTTGAGCAAGTCGAAATCAAGATCTTCGGTGGCATCGGAGGGATCGCCGGGGTTGAGGCCGTAGCCGGATTCCCATTGGTCGAACATGCCGTCGCCGTCGGAATCAATGATTGGGTCGGATGCATATTCGTGGAATCCAAGGGTTGGAAGGGGGGTATCGGAAACATCGTAGCCAAAATAATCAAGTCCCCCGTTGCCGGCGATCAGCAAGCCGTTGGAGATGGCGGCAGAGCCGAACATTACCTTGAAATCCTCGGCGGTAAGCCCTGTCGGATTGGCGAATGCCGGGTTTCCGGTGAAGGGGTTCTGATCGACCGGTGTTCCATCCCACACCTCGGGGGGTACGATGCTTCCATAGTAGAGATTGTGGCTGACCACATTGTTTTTCTCCAACATGCGAAGAGGGCTGTTATAGGTGGAGGGGGTATCCGCCGCATAAAAAATGTTGTTGTAAATAACGTTGTTAGTCGGCCACTCACCCCCCCAGTCGTTGAACGAGATCGCCTTATAAACGGGCTTGCTCAACTGGACGATGGTGTTGTTGTAGAACTGGCCTCCCGTCACACGACCCGTCAGGAAAATACCGGCGCTGTTAGTGGCGTTGCGGTAGCCCACATCGATGCCGATATTGTAGCGCGCAATCCCGTTCTCCTGGAAACCATTCCACTGGGAGTTTACGATATACTCAATCAGTCCGCCTTCCACATTGTAGCCAATGTTGTACTGCATGAGCAAATTAATGCAATTGAAGTCAAAGTGGCAGACATAGGCATCGGCATCAGGTGCGGACAGGTTCATGAAAAGGTTGAACTGAACCACGGTGCCGTCGCAGGCGAACGGCCAGAATGCACTGCCCTCCACGGTGTTGTCCATGGTGTTGTATTGCACCAAAGCGTCCTTCGTTCCGCGCGTCATCAACAGGTTGCGGTAGATGTTGGTGCCATAGTTGTTCTGAAACACAAATCCAACCGTTGGATAATAGGGGGTCGCATCGATCTTGAAATCGGCGATGTCCTGCGAAAAATCGCGAAGTTGAGCGCCCAGCCCGTCAATGTCGGAGAAAGTGCACCCCTCGATCAAATAATCGTTGAAGCGGGTCGGATTGGCGTCGTTGTCGACGGTAAGTGCCAGGATGCCGGTTGAACGATGGTCGTCTTCATGGATCGCCTTGCCATAGCCCTGGATGTCGAAAAAGTCCAGATCCAGGAAATGGAGGTGGTTGATTTCCCCGGAGCCCGCAGGCGGAAGAATATTGATTCCGTACCGCTCTTCGATCGCCGCATTGCTGGTGTTGAAGTTGCTCAACTGAAGATCGCGGAATTCAATGTACTCGTTGCCGGAGGGGAGGAGGAAGATTTCGGCGTTGTTCGCATCTCCGGTCAGGAGCGGTTTTGCACCGGTTCCATAGGAGCTGATGGTAATCACATTGTTGCTGGCGCCGCTACCCAGCAATGTTGTGGCACCGCCAAAGGTATCGCCGCGGTTGAAGAGGATCTGATCGCCGGGATTGAAGGTTTTTCCGTCCAGCGCATCGATATCCCGCCAGGCTGTGGCAGGACTTAGTCCATCATTTGAATTGTTCCCCGTAGTAGCTACGTAGTAGATCGCCGGGCCTCCACGGGCCAACTCGAAATTGTCCAGGCGGGCATATTTCGACGCAGCGCAGGTCGAGTCAATTGCGACAAACAGGGTCTTGTGCGCGTCCCCCGCCCCAGCCGTGTAGATGCCGTTCTGGTCAACCGCTTCGTAGGTGCTGTTCTGCGTGGAAGTCGCCGACAAACCCACAACCAGATCCGCCCGCGTGCCGGTAAGCGTGTTATCAGCCGTTACAAACAGGGAAACACGCACCTGGTCGGATGCGTCATCCCAGCCCGAGGCATCCCGCCATACATAGCTGATGTCAAAAACATCGCCTTCGGCAATCGTATATCCGGTATCCAGTCCGAATATTTTAGTCGAAGAGGTGATAAGCGCGTTCACAGTTCCATCATAAGCCAGGTTGTCTCGGGTGGCCGTAACCGTCTGGGCACCGGCCAAGTTGTACCATTCTGGTGTGGTGTTAAAATCCCCGTCGGCGGCGGCATTGAAGTCTCCATTCAGCGTCGCGCCGCCGACTAAAACGGTGGCCTGAACCCAGGTTGACAGTCCTGCAAGTAGAGTTATTGCTGTAGTTAATATGATCTTTTTCATTTCACACCTTATCACTATTAATTGTTCAACCCCTTGCCGTCATCACCCTTTCAGTCGCACAAAACACCCCCCGCCGGAAAACACCGAAGGGAGGTGATCAATCGTTTAGAGCAATACTATTAGATCCTGAATTTCCGGCGGATGAACAGAAGTGCTCCACCAAATGCACCGAGCAAGCCCAGCGTGGCCGGTTCCGGAATCGCAGTCGTAATGCTTACGTTGTCAAAGACGGCACGCTGGGCAGTACCACTTGTGCCTGCTTCAAGAGAGAAAAGCAGTGCAATATCAGAGCTACCGTTATAGGGGAAGTCAACGGTCAGGCCTGTGGCTTCCTCATCATGTGCATATTGGTTCTCTGTGAGTCGCTTTGCAGTACCAGTACCGGTTGTCCAGAAGGGTTCGAGGGGCAACGCGGTCTGCGGATCAACACGAGTACCCAAACCGGTTCCGCCAACGATTTCCCAGATTTCTACATCGAAGCTAGAAAGGTTTCGGAGGAGAGCGATGTCAAAGGTCAGTTTATAGGTACCCACACCGATAAAATCGCCTGCATCAATAACCACGGAAACAGCACGAGCTGCCTCATCTGCATCGGTCTGAATATAGAGTCGACTGCTAGTGTCGATGGCAACTGTTGCGTCTCCTGGTGTAATCCACTCCCCATCGGAAAAATCGGCGGGGTAATAAATTGGGTCGCCCCCTGCAGCTTTAAAGGCAACACCACTATCGAAGTCTTCCTCATAGATGATCGTATCTGCCTGAACGGCTGCCGCCACCATGGCGACGAGTGTAATTGCTAATATTTTCTTCATTTTATTTCTCCTTTTCTGTTTTGTTTACGCCCCTGCCTCCCGGCAGGGGACTTCTTATGGCCACTTAGCCCAGATTGAATTCTCTACTACGGGCTTTCTTCGATGATGAGCTTGATGAACGTTGTATCGTCCTCCGACGGGATCGAGTTGATGACATAGTCGAACGTTCCGCCGGTTACATTCGTGCCCGTCACGGTGTAGCCACTGTTGGTGACCCAAGAGCCGAAAACCAGATTGTCTGTCAGCGCCAGGGAGTATGCCAGCGAGGGATCGTCCTTGCGCAAGGGATGGATATATTCCAGCCCGCCAACCGCCGGCCCGAACGTCGGAATCTCGCCATCGACAAACCCGTTGGTCGGGTTTCCGCCCAGTCCATACTCATAGAGATTGTTCAAGCTGTCATGGTCGTAGTCTGCGGTTTGTTCTCCAAGATCCACATCCCAACTACCCGCCCAGGTATCGTATGCCGACTCTGTGCTGAATTTAAGAACCTGAATATCATCAATCCGAACAGTTCCTTGAATCTGCGTATTCCTCTCCGCACCAAATAGCAACACAACGTCGCCGTCGCCGTCATAGACGAACTCGAGCTCCACTGTTCCGAGATCGGTCGCCGCCGCATATCGGTTGGTGGCCAGCAGAGAAAGGGTCGCATCACTACCGGTATCCGTCTTAACCGACATGGACACTTTGCCATACACTGCATTCTTGATGTAATAGTTGTTATCTGCGCTACTCCCAAGCTGGGCATTCCATATATCTACCCCCAGATCGGTATTTTCCGTTGAAGAGGTAAATTTCAGGTGCAGCCAATAGGTGCCTGCACCCGAAGCCGCGAATAGGCTTGCATCCAGTGGAATGCCAGCACCCTGAGTCCACCCATTTTCCCATGAAGTGCCACTAGCTTGGTTTTTAAGCTGAAGCTCGCCACCAACCTGACTGGCTTGGGCGTGGGTCCATTCCCCAATGGCATATTCGTTGGTGTAATAGGCTTTGTAGTCGGAGTGGAGCGTGATGGCGGAATCAAAATTCTCCGACCACACCACGCTCGGCCCGGCGATCGGCGTATCGGACACCTCGGCGCTAGTTGCACTTTCCTGATCGGCGGCATCCAATGCCGTGACCACATAATAGTAGGTTGCGCCATTCACGGTATTTGCATCCGTATAGGCACTGTCGACTAGATTGCTTACAAGACTGTACCCGCTTCCTGAAGTAATACTGCGGTATACGTTATAGGAAGCCAGATCTTCTTCCGGATTCGCATTATCGTCCCAGTCGAGCTGGATTTGATCCCAGTTCCCAACCACGGCCAACCCCGTCGGGGCGTCCGGAACACTATCGGTTGGAGCACCAACAACCTCTGTGCTGTCGGAGCTTTCATTGCCAGCAAGATCGATGGCCGTAACCACATAGTAGTAGGTCGTGTCGTTCACCACGTTCGTGTCGGAATACCATGACCACTTGTTTTCATTGGTGGCAATCGCAACGTAACCACTACCGGATGTAGCGCTACGATACATCCGATAGGAGGCCAGATCGGCATCCGTATTGTCGTCCCAGTTCAAGTGAACCCGCGCGGGCCAGTTGCTGACGGTCAGGCCGACCGGGGCATCAGGCGCCACGCTATCGGTTGCATTGATAGAGATACTGTACATGAGGGGTGCTTCTAAAAGTGCTACGCTTCCATTGTCTGTGGTAACGGGAGCCTCGTTCGCATAGGAGATTATCGATGAAATATCGTTAATATCGTCATAGGGGATGCCGCCGCCCGCAAACGGATCCGATGGAGTCCATGTAATATTATTCCATGCATCCGCTATGATTCCCCTCAGAGAATTTTCATCGGCTGCGCTCGGATCAAGCAGGTTTACAATATCGCTGGTGCCGGTGTAATCCGTGCCAACCGTATCAATGGTGACAACATACTTGCCGTTATAGACCTGAGTGGCCAAAGGATCATTAATGCTGAAAATTTTCCAATCTTCATTAAAGTCGTAAAGACTAAAATCAGAAGCTCTATAATCCGGATAGATCGATTTCAGCGTGGTGAGATTTTCGCTATAGTAAGGCAGGTTTATGACTGCAGAATGGGACAAAATATCGATAGGGGGAGATATGGAATCCGATAATCCAGCCGTGCTATCGTTTTTATTATATGCCAACTGAATTCGGTCATCACTTGCGCGATGTCGGAATACTTCCGTGGGCTCCTCCCCGGCATCAACACTGGGAAGCTCCATGCTGTTGATGGTAAAACTCCAATCATCAATCAAATATAGATTGGAAATTGCGATCTGGGCGTGCGCCGCACCGGACAGCAAAACGACCATGATAGTTGTACTCAGTAGCTTTTTCATATTCTCTCCCTGTTTTTTTTATAGGAAAACCCCAAAACACCTCTTTTGCGGGTTTATGCGGCTATAATTAGCCTTCTATTATAGGAAGGTACCCTGACCCGGGTATCTGACGTAAAAACATAAAAAAAAGTTCGCTTAAATACGGTCGGATGATATTTGCTACTGAGCAAACGTTAATCTGTGCGTGACACGAGCGGTATGGATACCATGCCAATGGATCGTTGGCCCCATGGAACAAACGCAACATCCACCGCCTGGTTCGGTGTGTTTTTCATGTGCAGGCGGGAGGCGTGCGAAGGCAGCACCGCCTGATTGAATACATAGAGTTCGTCCACCATGCCGCGCAATCCAAACGGGGCTGTTGGTGCAAGCGCCTCTGGACGCTCCGGCCAATAGACCCTCCCCACGGCGATGGATCCACCGCCAATTTCCGGATAGCGCTCCACCGGGAACCAGGTTTCTCCCTGGGCGCTGGACCGAGCCAGATCGCCATCAACATAATGCCGTACCATGGTGCCGTATTGGCCCCGATGGAATACAGCGGTAACGTGGTGCCAGCGACCATCGCGCAAATCGCTTGTGCCGCAGATCCAGCGATTACGGAATTCGATTCGCACGGCACCCACCACACCTTCGGAAGCCGACTCATTGATGCGGATCCGGCAGGCCAGCTGCTGCTCATCGCTGATATGCCCCTCTTTTGCCGGCCAGGTGTACATATGCCACGTAAAGATGTTTTCATATTTTCCCGGCACCGTGTCCGGATCCATCTTGATCCAGAACGCCACACTACCCGGCTCATCGACACCAAATTCCTTGATGGAGGCAATCATGCCTTCTCCATGACCCGTAAATTCGAGTGCGCGCTTAAAACGGCCGGTCCCCCGGCTTGGCGCGGGATATTCAGGATGCGCGGCAATGCCTTCCAGCCAGCCGTCGGCGTTGGGCACGGTTCCGTGGTTCTTCACCGAGTTTCCACGCGGCTCGTCGAACCGATAGTGCACATACTGCAGGTTTTCAAGTTCCGGCGGCTGCGACAGGTCGATGCGGCGTTCGATCACCCGGCGGGTCTTGAGCACGGGTTCCGCCGTTCCGCGTGCAATCTCGACCGATTCGGTACGCACAAGATGCCTGAAGACTTCTCTGCCGATTTCGTCTTCCGTGTAAAGGCTGATCGCCCCACTGTCCACATTGACCAGCGTTGCCTCATCCACGCCGCATTGAATCCGAGCATGGGCCGTGTGGGCCGTGAGCACCGCATCGGGGGTGTTGATCACGATTCCGTCGGCCAAGCCCGGCACATCCACAACCAGATTTCCGGAACGGAGCGACAGGTGCTGTAGGGAAGAAAGATCCATCTGCACCGGGGCAACAAACCCAAACCTTGCACCGTTATCGAACACCACATCCAGCGAGCCCGTTTGCAAGTCGAGCATACCCGGCTGCAATTCTCCATTGTGTATTTCGATCGTATTGGCACTGCCCCATTCGACATTGGAGGCCTCGACCACACGCGCAACAAAGCTATGTTCATCGCTCATGAGAATCGTCGATTCCGTATCCACCAGCAACCCGTCATGTTCGGTTCCGGATCTTGGAACCAGCAGGAAGGCAACAACCAGGGACGCCGCAACGGCCGTCGCCCATCCAAACACTGGAACCACCGTGCTTTTCCGAACAGGAAACTCCCGCACCACGGTTTCCGCGCAGTTGCCGATATAGTTGCACTCCAGATCATGGAACATGCGTTCAATCTGAAAGTATTCAAATTGTGCATTTTCATCGCGATCCAGCAGCGCCGCCAGCTCGAGCTGTTCCTCTTCGCTAAGCAACCGCCCGTCGTGCTGGGCACTCAGCAAGCGATGCAACTGTTTTTGCTTCTTTTTCATTTAAACTCTCTTCATTTCCAGCTGAATGGTTTTCAGGAGGTTTTCCCGTATGCGTTGAAGCTGCTTGTAGAGGGCATCAGGTTTTTCGCCCAATTTCATTGCCAGATCCTGAATGGTTCCCCCGCTGCTGTAGCGGTGCTCGATCAACAGGCGGTCGCGGGCGCTCAAGCGGCGAACAGCCGCCTTCAGGATCGCCCCCTGCGCACTCAGCTCATCTTGGCGCTTTTCCTGTACGACAGCCATTGATTCGAGAAGCTCGTCGCTAAAATACTTCTGACGGACCTTGAGCCGGTGGCGATAGTTCCGGACGGCGTTGAACGCAAAGGCAAGCGCCCATGGAAGGAAAGGCTTATCGGGATCGCGGCCATCATCATACTTCTTCCAAATCATGGTGGCCGTTTCCTGCAGGATATCGTCCACATCGCTCTTGTTGTTGATCAGGCTGCCTATGTAGAAGCGCAGATCCTGCTCGCAGGCGCTGTATTCCTTAATAAACTGTTCCGTTCCGGGCATATCCAGTATTCCTCTATGAACCTAGGTGTCCTGACCTATTGCATCTGACAGAAAAACAGGAAAATAACGATCAAACCCCGCCACACTGCGGACAGCGCATCTCAACATCATCCCTGACAAGGGTTTACTGAAGAAGAACGGATACTAGAAGTTGGAATAAAGCTGGCCCAGTTTGTTCAGCGAGCCATCCGGGTTGAACAGGACGGAAGATGCCAGCGGCGGAATGGATTTGGGCGCGGAGAACCAGGCGTAGCGTTCGACATAATCGATCTTTTCCAAGGCCGGAATGACGGTCTCCATGAATGTGTAGACGCTTTCGGGTGAATATCGGTTCGGTTTGTCCTCCCGCGCTTTCCAATCAGCCACAGCAAATTCAGTGATCCACAAAGGCTTTCTGTAGAGTTTGTGAATGTTTTCGAGCCGCTTGAGGAAATGCTCTGTGTCCTTGCCCATATAGGAGTGAACCGTGATAAAATCAACACGGTAACCGCGCTTTTCAGCCTCCGCCATAAAGGTGGCCATCCATTCCCCGTCAGGATTCCCACAGGCAGGACTGCCGAGGCGGATTCCGGTTTCCATAAGTTTGGGCCACAGCTCTAGTGCTTTCTCGACGGATAAATTGGCTTGTTTCTTATGCTCCGGCTCATTGAAACCCAGCAGACTTTGATGTTTTTCAGAAACCAACCGCTTCATGACCTGATCAGTGCAGTTCCATTCGCCCCAGATCATGGGCACGTATTCACATCCGGAAGGAATCCCCTCTGGAATTTTCGTTCCCCATGTATAGAACCAGTCGATGTTGAGTTTTTGTAGTTTGGCGAGAAAATCCGGATTTTCCTTCAGAGCAATACTGAATCCCTTTTTGGAGGACCCGCCAAACTTGGCAAAAGCCGTACCGGCTATTATTGCCCATGAGCCCATGCCCAGCGCGGTTCTTCTATCGACTTGCTTGCCCATACCGGGGTTATGTCAAATATGCTAGAGCGTATCAATCCCTATCCGAAGACGTTTGAGGAATTTCTCGAATGGTTCCAGAGGAAGGCATATGTGGAGAACGGAGCGAGGCCACTTCTCATCGAACAACCCTGAACAGAAATCGTGCTCGTAGCGCGTAAACTGGCGAATAAACTTTTCGGTTTCCGGCACGGTATAATCCTGTATATCTGTTGTAGATTATG
>JAOZKS010000540.1 GCA_029935255.1 Pontiella sp. | reverse complement strand
CAAGGAGTTTTCGTTGAGGCCCTCTTGAGAGCATCGTTTTTCCCAAGAGCAATTGGTAACCGTTCACGGGGTGTAGCGACTCAAGGATCTCGTCGGCCTCGGATTCATGAAATAAAATTCATTTAAAGCTGGCCCGGAAGTCTTTAATGCCCTATTAATTCGGCATGTCGAAGTCCACGTCCAAGAAAAAAGAGAAGCCACGCGCCATGACGCGCGCTGATGCAATGGCGGTATACGACGCTGGCCCGGAGGCCGTCATCGACCTGCTTCTAGGAATGGATGCACGCCTACGTTCCCACGAGGGTCGGCTGGGAAAGAACTCGTCGAACTCCAGCAAACCGCCCTCTTCAGACATCACAAAGACCAAAGGGAAAAAACGCGGCAAGGGCAAGCGCAAGGCCGGTGCGCAACCGGGACATCCCAAGCATGAACGCCCTCCCTTTCCGGAAGAAGAAATCGATCGGGTCCACGACTACCTCCTGAATGCCTGCCCCGAATGCGCCTACCCCGAGCTAACCTTTGTCAACGAGCCGCCGCGCGTTATCCAGCAGATGGAACTCGCCCAGATCATGGTGGTCAAGGAGGAGCATCGATCCTACCCGGTCTGGTGCGAACGCTGCGGCAAGATCCACTACCACCCCTTCCCGGAGGAGGTGGTCAAAGAGGGGCTGTTCAAGGAACGCCTCACCGCACTGGTGGCCTACATGAAAGCGGTAGACCACGCCTCCTTCTCCACGATCCGCAAATTCGTCCGCGACGTGCTCGGCGAAAACGTCTCACGCGGCTACCTGCGCAAAGTGGTTGAAAAAGTCTCCTGCTCTCTGGATGCGCCCTACGAAGAGCTGCTTAAGAGCCTGCCGCTGGAGCAGACCCTCAACGTCGATGAAACCGGGCACAAGGAAAACGGCGAAAGGTTCTGGACCTGGGTGTTCCGGGCCGACCTCTACGTCCTCTTCAAGATCGACAAGTCCCGCGGATCCAAGGTGCTTATCGACGTACTCGGCGAGGAGTTTGACGGCGTGCTTGGCTGCGACTATTTCTCCGCCTACCACAAATACATGAAGGACTTCGACATCACCGTTCAGTTCTGCATCGCCCACCTCATTCGCGACATCAAATACCTCGCCGGCCTGCGTGATGCCGAAATGAAAGCCTACGGAAAGAAGCTGCTCGCCAGCGTCAAAGCGATGTTCAAGATCATCCACAACCGCGAAAACCTCGCCCCCGATGCTTTTATAAAAGCGATGGAACAGGCCCGCGAGGCTATCATGGCAGCCGCGCTCACCGACGTGCCCTCGCGTTTGGACAAAAACGGAAAAGAGCTCAAACGCGAAGCCTTCAACATGGCCAAACGCTTCCGTAAAAACGGCAAAGCCTACTTCGAATTCATCACCACCCCCGGGATCGGCCCCACCAACAACCTCGCCGAGCAGGCCGTGCGCTTCGTCGTGATCGACCGCCGCATCACCCAAGGCACGCGCAGTGAAAAGGGGCGCGAAAGCAACGAGCGCCTCTGGACGGTCGTCGGCACCTGCGCCATGCAAGGACGCTCCGCTTTCGAATTCATTCTCCAATCCGTCCGCGCCCATTTCCGGAGCACACCCGCGCCATCGCTACTTCCGGGATCTACTTGACGCACTCCCGGTCGGAACCGACCGACCCCGCTTCCTCGTGGCATCAACGAACCAGAAATCCTATCGCCATTACGTCGCACTCCTTTTTGAACCCCGTGAACGGTTAC
>JAOZKS010000168.1:5809-6091 GCA_029935255.1 Pontiella sp. | reverse complement strand
GGAAGGGAAAAGGAAACTGGAGAAAATGTTCAGATGTCTACACTGACACCTTTCCTGGGTGACCGGCGAAGCCTTCGAATACAATGTATTCTCGGAAGCCAACGAATACTCTCCAGACAGGCACTGGGCAAACTACCGGATGCACACCGAATGGCGGGATGTCGGTGAAAAGATATACTATTCCTATCTGCTGGAATATCCGCAACCGCTCGATCCACTCAACCCCGATTGCGACGCCGACGGCGTGCTCGACGGCGCGGAAATCGCCGCCGGATCCAGTCC
>JAOZKS010000168.1:0-5799 GCA_029935255.1 Pontiella sp. | reverse complement strand
GGAAAATGTTCAAATGTCTACACTGACACCTTCTCTCTGACACCTTCTCTTCTGGATGCGAATGGGTTTGCGGTCGCTGGGGGTGGGTGTTTTTCTTGGTAGGTATTATGCATGGCTCATTCTTATGTCAATGTAGTGCGTAGAAGCCTTCGGCGTGAAAAAAAACGAATAGAATGTCTACATCAGCCTCCCTGCTTCGTATTGATTTAATATTGGGTGTAAAAACCCTACAATTGGTTAGTATGAGATAGTTGTTGCGGTCTCGGGCCGATTGAATGAGAAAAAAACGAAGGAGAATTAAGATGAAAAATAATGATCGTAGCCCTGTTAATGGGCATAAGCTTGTCGGTCTCTGCAACTTTAGTTGCAAATTTCGACTTCACAGGAACTGATTATGCGACGCTTAATACCGCGCCAGATAGCGTGAATGGGTATACTCTCAATTCTACTGGTTCTGTTCCTGAGGGAACCTACTTGCTAAACAATGCCATGCGTATCGGAATCACACCCTCCAAGAACTTCAACCGCACGATTAATATTGCGGATGTATCGAGTGATAGCGTGATTTACGCGATGACCTACAAGGCGGGAACAACAATTCTTGGTGGCAATAGACTGGAATTTAAAATGCAGGGACAGGCAGCAGCAAGCACTGTTGCGTCTCTGCGTATCATTAAGAAAACGATTAGAACGCCTCCCGTTTATGCGGGGGGCTTTTTGGGTGAAACGGTTTTTGATAGGATTTATACGAAATAAACTTGAATAGGATTGTTTCACGAAGAAGCGCGAAGCTCGCAAATTGAAATTTCATTTCCCCTTCTTTCTGGCTTTGCGACTTGAGTGCTCAGGGGCGCGAGGGTGAGTGCTACTACGGAGCAAAGTTAATTTTGTATTACGGGCTAAAGGTAGGATCTGTACCGGAGCAATCGGATCAAAAGAAATCGTTGAAGTGAATCGATTAAAGAGGAGTATTCATGAACAGTTTAAAGCATATCGGTGGGTTGGTTGGGGGCGTTGCGCTCTTGTTGATGGGGAGTTCCGCACAGGGCGCTGCGCTTACGAGCAATGAGGTGGATCAGATCGAAGTCGAGTTTGGAATCACGCTTACGGCTCAGGAAAAAACCGATCTGGCGGCGCTGGTGAAGCCGGATGCGCCGTTGCCGCAGTGGCGCATTGATGCCGAGAGTCGAATCGAGCAACATCGCAAGGCGGATCTGGCGGTTCAGGTGGTCGATGCGAATGGGATTCCGATCTCGAATGCGACCGTGAACATCAAGCTCTCCAATCATGATTTTAAATTCGGAGGCATTGTGCGGGCCGAGGATGTTTGTAGTGATGTCAATCTGGGGATCACCACCAATCGCTATCAGGAGCTATTTTCAAAGATGTTCAACAGCGCGGGGGTTAATAATGATTTGAAGTCTAAGTGGACTCGTCCTGATTCGAGCTTGTTAGCGGGTTTATTTAAATGGACCACACGGGAGAATATTCCAGTACGTGGGCATTTGTTGCTTTGGCCGGGTGAAACTCATTTAACTTCGACGGTCTTGGCGAAAGCCGAGGAACTGAGCGCGATATGGGATGATGTCTATCATCCAGGGAGCTATTCCGCCGGAGATATACAGCAGATGGCATCGATCACGGTGGCCGCAGGAGATGTGCTGGTCGCCTTCGCTGTGGCCAACACTGGTAATCCCGTCCATTTAACCTATAGCGGAACCGCGGTTTTAGCGGCGGAGGATTACGCGACGGGAGGTCGGACCCACCGCTGGGTCCGAGAAGTTCAAACCGGCGGAACGGTCCAGATTGAGCTGAACACCGAAACCGCGTGTATTACAGCGGTCTATCATCTGGTTCCCGATGGGGGGAATATTACGTTACTCGACTCGATGGAAACCAATCATGGAGTCGTGGAAGGGTTTACCAATCAGTATACATTCGGGGCGAGCGCATCCGGTATTGTGATTGAAGCGGCATCGACCTATGCCGCAATGACGATCCCGGAGAATGCCGTGTGGAAGTCAAAAAACGTAAAACGAATGGTTGCACATACTTATTTTTCGGGTGTGTCTTCGCTCACGAGAACGTGGGAAAACATTGGGATCGAATCCTCCGTATCCTGTGGTGTGGCTTTTGCAAATGCAAAGGTTGCTGGCGAAGCCACGGCGGGTGGCGATGAGGCTCAACTCCAGCAAGAGCTGAAAGATATGATTGAGGCGGAAGTTGCAGAATGGGCCTCCCTGTGGCCGATCTATGAATGGGATGTGATCAATGAGGCCAACGGGAACAACCTACTTCAGGAGTTGATTGGATGGGACCAGATGGCCGAATGGTTCAAAACGGCCCAGAGCAATGTCGTCCTTCCGGGATGTGGGCTTTTCTTAAACGAATACAATATTCTTTCCTCCCCGCCCGAAGCGGAACATATGAAGTACATTAATACGCGCGATATGATGATGCGGAATATTGACATTATTCAGGCAAACGGCGGGCCGATCTCTGGAATCGGTTTCCAGAGTCGGGTTCGCCCGACTCTGGGAATGGATGAGCTGTACAGTCGCCTCGAGGAGTTTGGAACCCGCTACGGCCTTCCAATGGCTGGGACAGAATTCGAGATCAGAAACAGCGAGACGAACGAGTTGGTTCGCGGCCGAGTCACGGAAGAAGTATTGACGACGTATTTGAGTCATCCCTTGGCGACCGGATTGAATGCCTGGACTTATATGAAAGACGAACTTCGCTCCATGTTCTATCGGGATGGATCGATTAAGATGAACGGTCTGGTTTGGTATTATCTTCATAAAATCCGCTACACGACTGGTGAAACCAAGACTTCGAATGCGCAGGGCGAGGCATCTGTTCGTGCGTTCAAGGGCGACTATGATATTGTTGTTTCCTACAATGGCACCGACTACCCCGCCACGCTTACGCTTTCCAATAATCAGACACAGGTGGTCTCGCTGGGGGATGTGGTTTTGGTTCCGAACGATCCGCCAGTGTGGGGTTCTAATTCTTTCACCCTGAATGCGGCAAAGCAAGGCCTTTCGTATCTGTCCTGGATCAACTGGCGTGCTTCGGATCCGGATAGTGATCGGCTGACTTTTGCATCCGTTTCTGGGCCGGCATGGTTGTCTGTGGCGAGAAATGGAAAGCTTACGGGAACGCCGGAGGGCGGGGATGCGGGAACCAACACCTTTGTGGTGAGTGTTTCGGATGGGATTGCTCCTGCGGTTGAGGCTTCCATGCATCTCTACGTCGAGGCACCTCCCGTGCTCGATCCGACCCCGGTCTGGGATCTTCTAGAAGAGTTTACCCTGACGGGTGGGGTGGATGGAGCCCAACTCAGTACGGTATCCAGCACTACGGGAACCGGCTCGGCATTGGCTGGGGCTGTGTTAAACGGTCAGGATATCCAAGGAGAGCAGATTCATCTGTACGGCGTGGGAACGGGCTCCGGATTTGGCAGCATGACGCATGCTTCCTATGCGGGGGCCACGAACGGAATCTATGAAATTTCCTTTACGATGACTTCGGCAGACATGACGGTTTCTTCTGCGAGCAATACAACAGCCCAGGCTGGTTTCGGATTCCGTTTTAACGACGGTGCAAACCGAGATCTGCGGACGCGGTTCCGTTTTGACGCCAGCGACAACTTCCTGCTTTCCATGGTGACTGCGGAGGGGGCGAAGACGTCCGTCATAGAAAACGGGCCGGTTCTGTCTGCGGCTCTGACGGTGCGGCAGGTGCTGGATATGGATGCCGGAACCTATGGTGTTTACTACACGCTGGGTGCAGCTTCTGAGGTGCAGGCGTATAATGGAGGTGTTTTTGCCGGACAGACTCTCGGTGAATTTTCTCAGCAGTTCCAGACGATCAACGGGGGAAATTATATGCAGGTGGGCGACAGCTTCTACATGGATAACATCACCTTGTCGAAGCAGGGAGAACCCATTCCACCGCAAGCCTACTACGACGCCTGGCTTTGGTATTATCCCGGCATGGAAAATTCCACTAACCTACTGGATAATCCAGATGGGGACCTGTTTGATAACCTACTCGAGTATGCGCAGGGCGGCGATCCGGCCAATGGCGCAGATGTGGGCCATGCTCCTCTAGACATCCATGCCTTGGAAGTGGGCGGCACGAACTTTCTCGAATATGTCTATGCCAAGCGCAACGATTCCGAAGCGCGCGGATTGCTCTATTCCTTGGAGATCTCCTCGAACCTGGTTTCCAATATTTGGATCACCGGCAATGGCGAAGTGCTTGGAACCGGCGCGCTGGATGCGGAGTTCGACTCTATTACCAACCGTGTTCCCGCGCAGGGAAAGGAAGGCTTCATCCGTTTGCGGATTAAATATCGCTAGTTTGTAACAGCTAAGTTTTTGGGTAACTCACGGGTGCTCTTTGACAGAAGGTCACAAAGTTTGCGAAGAATCAACTTTGCGATCTTTAGCGTAGCGGGCGGCAAATTTAAACCTCATTGAAAAGAAC
Source organism: Pontiella sp. (assembly GCA_029935255.1). Taxonomy (GTDB): domain Bacteria; phylum Verrucomicrobiota; class Kiritimatiellia; order Kiritimatiellales; family Pontiellaceae; genus Pontiella. Next base: position 1,305 of record JAOZKS010000168.1, on the reverse strand, counting down.
GTTTGTTCAGTACGAACGATTAATAAGTGCACTGTGCTAAAATAACATGAATTTAGGCGACGCGCAATATTAAATAGCCTTTATTGATGGTTTAATGCAGTAGTTCCATTCCCCGTGAAAATCAGCCCGCTCTATGTTTAATTGATTCATCTCTTCATCGGATACTTTAACTCCCTTGGGATACGATTGTTTGTCAAGACCAGCCCTTATTTCTAGCCCTGTTTTTGTGCTCGTCGAGCCGATCAGCTGCAGTATGACTTCATGGCTTATAAGCGGGCATCCGCGCCAGTTTTTTGTAATATGGCAAAACATCCGATGCTCAATTTTGTTCCACTTACTGGTACCGGGAGGAAAATGACACACAGTAACTATAAGTCCTTCTTGATCGGCCCACTCCTGTAAGCTCTTTTTCCATAGTCGACTTCGACTTCCATTGCTTCCGCCTCCGTCAGCGTGAATTAATACCTCCTTTGCGTCGGGGTATGCCCATTCTCCCATATTTTCCCACCAGCACTTGATACTTGAAACGGCAAACTTTGCAGTATCGTTGTCTCTCCCGACGTTCACCCATCCCGCATTGCGTTCTAAGTCATAAATCCCGTACGGGGTGACTTTTCCCATCGCCGGATCAATAAAGTCATAGGCCTCAACTTCCTGTGGCTCGCCCTTCCTTGTCCACTCCTGTCCGTCATTTGCATAGTTGCCAACGAGTTCCTTTTTCTTTGCATCAACAGATATTACGGGGCATCCTCGATCCAGAAACTCATCCGTCATTGTGGCAATATATTCAAATTGCAGATCTCGATCAGGACTTTGCTTCCCCTTAAAACGCTTCCGATTGCTCTGCAAGCTATAGCCCTGACTCTTAAGAAGCGTTCTGATACTTGTTGCCGAAACCCTAAAGCCTTTCTGTCGTAATGCCTCCGCAAGTTTTGAAGTGCTTTTGCTGGTCCAACGCAAGGGTCTCATCGGATCTCCGCTGGTATGCGGAGCTATAAGTTTTTCCAACTCCTCGATAAGAACGGGTTGATTCATTGAAAGTTTTTTTCGCCCCCCGCCTACCTTTCGCTGTCTGCCATCTGGGAGCATCTCATTCCCCGAAATCTGGTCTGTGTCGGTAATTTCATTGATGCCGCAGCGAATGGTGCGAGGCATCAGCCCAGTAGCTTTTGAGACAGCGCTTATTCCGCCGTGCCCAAGCTCAAGAGCCTCTGAGGCCGCCCAACGCCTGCGAGTACGGAAAAGGTGTCAGGGAAAAGGTGTCAGAAAAGGTGTCAGGAAAAGGTGTCAGGAAAAGGTGTCAGG
>JAOZKS010000539.1 GCA_029935255.1 Pontiella sp. | reverse complement strand
CCCGGTACGGGCTACTACCATGCCATCGATCCTGATTTGAATTTGGTTTATCTGGGAGGAGAATAATATGAAGCGCTTGACCTCTATTTTACCATTTGTTGTCTGCGGCGTGGGTGCGTGGATTTTAGTTTCGACCCTCATTGAATACCGTGGTTCGAAACGGGAAGACACTGTGGCAGGGAATGCAAAGGCATTATCTGCGGCTCCTCCTGAATCAGCACACTATGCCGAGCAGGATCAAAGGTTAGTGGAGCAGGTGTTCGATAATCCAAAGATACTTGATTCACTCCAGTCCAAAGCATCTTCGATCACCGCAGTCGATGGTATTGCCATTTCGGAAATGGCAATGGGTATCAGTACGAACACACCGACCGAATGGGAGGTGCCAAAAACCCTTTCTGTATCCTCTTCCGAGATCGCGAGTTTTTCCTCCCTGAGAGCTGATGCTGTCAGGAACCCAGAGTCGGAGCAGAATCAGGCGACGGCCAGATCCATTATGAAAATGCGTCAGAGGCGTGTTACTAGGCTTGGGTTGGATTGATCGGCTTCGAGTTGCTGTGGAATCGAGAACCATAAAATTACTTTTAGACGGGGTTATAGAATGAACAGGTTTGATATGAGGTTGAAGTTATGTTTTTACGGGCCGGTCTGCTTTCTCTTGCAGACGGTCGGCGTGGTGAGCGGAGAAGGGATTCCCGATCCTAGTCCGCCGGAACATGTACCGGAAGTTCTGGTGGGGGCCTTGCAGGGAGACGCATCGGTTGATAATTCTGGATCATCATCATACAGCATTCCCATGGCCGTACCGCCGGGTACTGCGGGAGTGCAGCCGACATTGGCGATTTCATACAGCAGTCGAGGCGGAAATGGTGCGTTGGGGCTGGGCTTTTATCTGGATGGTCTTTCGGTTGTTACCCGTGCCGCTCCCGACCGGATGCATGAGGGATTGTTTGGGGCAATAGAGTTCGATGAAGATGACCGGTTTTGGCTGGACGGACAACGTCTTATTATTGTTTCGACGAATGCCCCCTACGGTAGCGCTGCTACCGAGTACCGCACGGACATCGCCAGCTTCCGTAAAATCGTTCTGAACGGTGATATGAACGGTTCCAACTCGTGGTTTGAGGTCCGGACAAAGTCGGGATTGATTTATGAATACGGGAAGACTTCTGATTCACATGTGGAGCCCTCCAACCGGTATCAGGCGGTGTCCTGGGTGGTGAATCGCATATCTGACACGGTTGGAAACTATATGGACTTCATCTATGATGAGGATGTCGCGAACGGGGAGCATCTACTGGACCGGATCGAATACACGGGTAATGTCGCCGCCGGCCTGACCCCCTACAATACGGTCGATTTTGTGTACGAAAATCGTGACGATGTCCGCTACCGCTACCAGAAGGGGGCGAGGTTCAATGCAACGAAGCGGTTGAAGCGCGTTGAGTTCCGCGCGGATGGAAGCTTGGTTCACGAATATCGACTTGAATATAACTATGGCGTGGTCGGTACCAGCCAGTTAAGTTCGGTTCAGCAGTTTTTTGCGAATGGGGACAGCGTTCCGCCTACCGTTTTTGAGTGGACAGATGGCGATGGATCTCCGGGGTTCGTGGCCGATGCAAACTTTACGCCGCCGACGGAAATCACATCGACAGGCGGTGGAGACTGGGGCACGGGATTTGCGGATCTAAATTCTGATGGGCTTACCGATTTTATTTGGTGTAATACCAACGGGGTCGGTGCTTACACGAACA
>JAOZKS010000167.1 GCA_029935255.1 Pontiella sp. | reverse complement strand
CTGTTTGAAGAAAACTTGAACACATCGATGATCGTTAGCTATCCGAAGCGCTTCCCTCAGGATCAAATCAACACACATCCAATGGAATTGATGGATCTGGTTCCAACGACGTTTGAACTGGTCGGGGTAGATAAACCCAATGATGCCGCAAAGAATGGCTTTAGCATCGTACCGTTGCTTGAAGGTAAAGTGTCCAATGGCCGGACCTACGCCTTTTCCGAAATCCTCGGTGCCCAATCCGCCTCCGACGTACGTTATCGCTATATCATCAGTGAAGGGGTTGAGATTTTGTATGACCACAAAACGGACCCATGGGAGATGGAGAATGTCGCTGCGCAGTTTCCTGAAATTACGGATCGCATGCGTAAAGCCACGGCGGATTGGATGAAAACCACCGGCCCGATCCATCCCCCTAGGACCTATTAGTCTGAAAATGGAAATGAATGAACAGCGCCTTGAGAACGGCGGAAATATAAAGGAGTGTTTTATGAAACGATATGGAATGGTGGTTGGGGTGGCGGCCGGGAACGAGCTTGGAAACGGATCGAAGAACGAGTCGGTGATCACCGGAATGAAAAATGCCCGCTTGGTTCGCAACGAAGTGGATGCCGTGCAAAAACAGCTGCGTGCTATTCAGACCCCGCTTATGTTCCGTGCTCCGGAATACCAGTATGATGATTTTACATGGTCCGTGCTGAACTATCTGGACCTCACCGCCCGTTCATCCTCCAAGCGTCTTCAGGCCGCCGCAACCGGCGGGGCAACTGTGGTGGCCGGCAGAGAGTAGGGAGAATCCGTATGAAATTCAAAATATCGACAGTTCTTTTTTTGCTGGTTTGCTGCCGGTTTGTGATGGCGGCGGAGCAACCCAACATTATTTTCATTCTGGCCGATGATATGGGCATCGGGGATATTTCGGCCTTGAACGACGAGTCGAAGATTCAAACCCCGAATTTGGATAAACTGATTGCGCAGGGGATGAACTTTTCCGATGCGCACACGGCGTCTTCCGTTTGTACGCCGACGCGCTACGGTCTGCTGACGGGGCGCTATCCATGGCGCTCCGAACTGAAAATGGGTGTCGTGCAGGGCTATTCCAAAGCAGTTGTTTCTCCAGAGATCGATACGGTGCCGAAGTTGTTGAAACGCGCCGGGTACAACACGGCGATGACCGGCAAGTGGCATCTAGGCTTCCAGTGGACCTACAAGGAAGGAGAGGAACCTGTTTGCGAACTGAATGTTGATTCAAAGGAAGTGGAAAATCGGATCGATTACACGAAGCCCTTTACCGGTGGGCCGCTCGACTGCGGATTCGACTATTTCTACGGCATGGTCGCTTCGCCCGGCATGCCTCCCTACACCTTTCTGGAAAACCATCGCGTTGCCATGCTGCCGACCGAACAGCAGGCGTGGTACGGGCCGCGCGATGATTTTCCCGCCGGGAAAAAGAAGGATTATGAGCGCAAAGCCACGATGCTTCGCCCTGGATTGAAAGCTCCCGGTTTTGAGTCGAATCAGGTGATGCTGCGCTATACGGAAAAAGCGGTGGAATATCTTCAGGGTCAGAATGCAGACACGCCGTTTTTTCTCTACGTGCCCTATGCCTCGCCGCACACGCCGGTGGTGCCGCGCGATGAATTCAAGGGAACCAGCAAGGCGGGCATCTACGGTGACTTTGTGCAGGAGCTCGATTGGTCCGTCGGCCAGATTTTCCAAACACTGGAAAAACAGGGGCTGACCGAAAACACCATCGTGGTCTTTACGGCAGACAACGGTCACGCGCCGGCCAGTTTCCCGATGCATTTCAAAGAAAAATATGGTCACGATCCAGAGCGCGGACTCAACGGTCATAAAGCCCAATTGTACGAAGGCGGCCATCGCGTGCCGTTTATTGTCCGTTGGCCCGCGAAGATCAAAGCCGACTCGGTGTGCGACACCACAATCAACCTGAACGATCTCTACGCCACCTGCGCCGTATTGACCGGTCAAAAAACGGATGTGAATCAGGGCGTCGACAGTTACAACATGCTCGACCTGCTGCTGGGCGGAAGCGCCTATGAGCGCCCCACGTCGGTCCACGTCGATTACGGCGGCAAATTCGCCATTCGCAAAGGTGACTGGAAACTGATCATGAACGGCAACCTGAAACAGCAGCAGCTGTTCAACCTTAAAAACGATCTCGGTGAAAAGAATAATTTGATCGGCAATCCCGAACACGCCCCGATGGTCCGTGTTCTGACCGACGGGTTGACATCGGTCGTTGAAAACGGCCGAACAACACCGGGTCCGAAACTTGAAAACGACGGTTCCAAACATTGGAAACAACTCTACTGGATAGAAAAATAATACGATGAAACGAATACTGCTGACACTTCTGCTGATTACCGGAACCGCTTTTGGCTTTGAAGGAACCCGTTCCAAATGGAAGGGCTTTGAAAAAGTCAGTTTTGAAGTGAATGGACAAAAGGCCTTTGTGGTGCTGCCGAAAGAACCGGCGGACGGGAACCTCTGGGTCTGGCGTGCGCGCTTTTTTGGGTGGCATTCGGAAATGGATCAGATGCTGCTGAAGCGCGGCATAACGATCGGCTACATTGATGTGTCCAACCTGTATGGTTCCTCGAAAGCCGTTGCGCACTGGGATGCATTCTATGCTTTCATGCAGGAGAACGGCATGGCCGAAAAGGTGGCGCTCGAAGGCGTGAGCCGGGGTGGACTAATCTGTTTTAACTGGGCAAAGAAAAACCCGGAAAAGGTGACTTGCATCTATCTGGAAGCACCCGTCTGCGACATTAAAAGTTGGCCCGGCGGAAAGGGAACAGGAAAAGGATCTTCCAACGATTGGAAAAATGCACAACAGGCGTATGGCTTGGACGAAGCCGGGCTGATGGCTTGGGCCGATAATCCACTCGATAATCTGGCCGCTTTGGCAAAGGCGAAGGTTTCGATCTACACCGCGATTGGTCTTCAAGATAAAATCGTCCCACCTGCCGAAAACACCCTCAAACTCATGCAACGCTATGTTGAATTGGGCGGGCCATTCACGGTGTATCCCATGACGATCGGCGAGCAAAAACTTGAGGGCCACCATTTTCCGATTGAATGTCCGGAGCAGATTGCTGAATTCATCTGTTCTCATTTCGAAAAGGAGTCCTCATGAAGATGCGTTGTCTGTGTGCTTTGCTTTGGTGTCGTGGCGCAGGCCGCACCGAGACCGAACCTTGTTTTGATTCTTGCGGATGACCAAGGCGGGAAGGCGCTCGGCTGTTATGGCAGCACCTTTTTTGAAACGCCGATAGCCTATGAGGAGGACGGGGGCTGGAGGAAAAACCGGTCGATCTATCCGTTGAAGGGAGATAAGCAACGGTGTCAAACCGCAATACAAAAATCGGGATCTTTAAGCCATGAAATGGTGAGAGGAATCGACCTCTATCCAACGTTGCCTGATCGCGATGTGTTCTGGTATAAATCGATTTATAACTACGACGTATTCAGGCGCTGTTCCATGTGAATACGCAGCGGAAATGGAAGATGATCTATGCGTTTGTGGGTGATGGGATTGAACCCTGCGACATTGACTTCAATCTGGCTCAAGAACTTAACTATCGATAAAAGGAAATACCGTATGAAAAAACAATTCGGAATATTAATTTTTGCCACTCTGTTTTCTATAAATCCAGCTTTCGCGAAGGTGCAGCTGGCCTCTGTTTTTAGTGACCACATGGTGTTTCAACGCGGCAAGCCTGTTCCGGTCTGGGGTACGGCAAAGGCAAATGAAAAGCTGTTGATCGAGTTTGCCGGACAAAGTAAAAAGGCCGTTGCCGATGTGGATGGGAAATGGCGAGTTCAACTCGCCCCCATGAATGCCAGTTCCAAACCCCAGACCCTATGGATTGTTTCTCCCATAGCGGATTCCCGGATTAAGCGCGTTGATGTTTTGGTCGGCGATGTGTGGCTGTGTTCGGGACAGTCCAATATGAAGTTTGGGCTTGGCGGGACATTGGGGTCGCAGGAAATCATCCAGGCGTCGGATCTGCCGAACCTGCGTCTTTTGCATGTGCCCCAAAAGATACAACGCGAACCCTCGGAAAACATTTCGGCGCAGTGGATGGCGAGTGCTCCGGGGACGGTGGGGAGGTTTTCCGCAGTCGGTTATATCTTCGGGCAACGCATTCATCAGGAAACCGGCATTCCAATCGGATTGATCATGTGTGCCGTGGGCAGCACCAGCGTCGAGTCTTGGGTTTCCAACGAAATGCTTTCCAATGATCTGTTCACTCCGGCGATTGCAAAATGGCGTGAGGCCGAAGCCGCATGGGACGATCCGGCGGTACGCAAAAAGTATATCCATAAAGGCGTGAAAGACCCTGATGTCATCCAGCCTTTCGAAGCACGCACCTATCCCGGCGGCTGCTATAACGGAATGCTTCATCCACTCTTCCCGTTCGCGATCAAGGGCGTGGTTTGGTATCAGGGCGAGGCCAACATGAAGCGCGGATTTCAATATCGGCTGCTTTTTCCGGCTATGATTCAGGAGTGGCGCACCCGCTTTGAACAGGACGATTTCAAGTTCTATACCGTACAGCTCCCCGAGATTGGAAAATCATTATCGGATCCCGGAGATAGTTTTATTGCCGAGCTGCGTGAAGCGCAAAACCTCGCCGCGCAGAATGATCCGCTGATTGAGATGGCGGTGATCATCGATAGCGACCAGCAGGGCAATATTCACCCCAAAAACAAACAACTTCCCGGCGAGCGTCTGGCGGCAATCGCGTTGGCGAAGGACTATGGAGAAAAGATTGAATTCAGCGGTCCGGTTTTTCAGGGGTGGAAAACCAAGAAGAACGCCGCGGTTCTCTCTTTTACGCACCTCGGCGGCGGTTTGGTCAGCGGGAAGCGCAAGGCCCCGTCCAGCCTCGACATTACGATAACCGAGGATGCGCTGACCCACTTTTCCCTAGCCGGAAAAGATCAGGTTTTTCATTCCGCCAACGCGGTGATTGAGGGCAATACGGTGGTTGTGCAAAGCGATGCCGTTTCGAAACCCGTCGCGGTGCGCTACGCCTGGGCCGATAGTCCCGCCAACTGCAATTTCTATAACCGCGCCGGCTTCCCCGCCGGTCCGTTCCGAACCGACGATTGGCCGTGTGTCTCTGAGGGTGCTGTGGACGGAAAGGTTTTGGTAATTCGATAAAAAGGTGCCCGCAGGAATCGTTGCGGGGTTTGAGCAATAGTTATCTCTCAACACATAATATGGGGAATTCAATGAGACTCTTGAATATATATGCCATAGGAATGTTAGTTCCGCTGTTAGCCGTTACGGCACCGGCACAGAAAAAGAAAAATGCAGCAACCATTCCCGCCGTGGAAAAGAAAGATTCGATCTGCTTTGCCTTGTATACGGTTCACAATGGAACCCTCAAGTTGAATGCCCAGCTCTACCCGCTTGCAGACGAAGACAGTCGGTCGGTTTCGCTGGAGGTTGAAAAGAACGGTAAATGGGAAATCGTGGGCGAGGGCTTGGTTCGGGAAGACCTGTATGGTCTGCCGAGACCCGACACCAAAGCATGGAATGTGCTGTTCCGGGTGGAGAAATGGGATCATTCCATGGATTGGAAATACCGTGTTGTCGCCTTGGAGGGGATCGCCACCTACTCCGGAACGATCCGCAAGAATCCCGTCGATAAGAATGAGATTGTTGTGGCCGCATTCACGGGGAACTCCAACCGGGATCGGAGCATGAAACCGGATCTAATCGCCAACCTGAAGGCGCAGGATCCCGATCTTTTGTTCTTTTCCGGCGACCAGTCCTACGACCATAAAAACCATCTTGCGGCCTGGTTGTTGTTTGGCCGCCAGTTCGGCGAGGTCATCAAGGATCGCCCGACCATCGCTATTCCCGACGATCATGATGTGGGGCAGGGAAATCTCTGGGGCGAGGGCGGGGTGAAATCGACGCTTAAAGGGGCCTCGGATGGGGGGTATGTCTTGCCGCCGCAGTATGTGCGGGAGGTTGAATTTGCCCAGACATCGAATCTGCCCGATCCATACGACCCGACCCCGATCGAGCGCGGTATTGGCGTTTACTATACATCGTTGAACGTCGGCGGCATCG